>CAZSDE010000201.1:0-6734 GCA_964605435.1 uncultured Akkermansia sp. | reverse complement strand
GCAGTCGAAGGTCTCGACCTTCTCCTTTGTTGCACCTCGCCCTGTGGAAGAATTCCTCGCCGCGCCACCAGGTCGGGTGGTTCAACAGGCTCTTAACCGGATGCAGCGGGTCCCGCGGCCGGGGCGCGAGTGGGCTGCAGCGGGTGCGGCCGGGGCGCGAGTGGGCTGCGGTGGGGGGATTGGCTTTGGAAAGCCAAGAGGGGCAGCGTCCCGCGCAGGCTCTCCGCTCCCGGGACAGGAAATGTGGCTGCAGTTCGGTCAGGCCCTTGCGTCCCTTCCGGAGGCGTCGGGCGACTGCGTTTGCGAGACTGGCCTTACGGCACGATCACCTTGCGGATGGCATCGAGGAGAATGGATTCGGCGGAGGGGTCTACGAAGGACGAACCTGGCTGGGTTTCGTAGCCGCCCTGGGGATAGGACTCGGCGGTTCCGATGTAGGCGGGGCCGTAGTCACCGTAGGCGGCCACGGCGACGGTTTTTCCGGGAACCATGCGGCTGGCGGCGAGTTGGTATTCGACGAAGAGTTCGCCGGGAAGGTGCAGGATGCGGGTGTCGCCGAGGGCAAGGCAGGAAACGTCGACGCGGTGGCCGGACTGGCAGCGTTCCAGCCATGCCAGCTGCATGGCCGACCCGAGGATGCCGGCAGCCGGCCCCCTCGCGATGGCGGCCCGCAGATCCGCTTCTTTCAGGTGCGCCGCGGGAGGCAAGGCCACGGGTTCGACGCGCCATGAGATCTGTCCGGGGTCGATCGGGTGCTTTTGAATCGATTCCCATGCGCGGGCCATCCCGTCTTCGAGGCGGGTGGCGAGGGCGGCGCGCATTTCGGGCGATCCATCATTGTATTTTCCGGCTCCGATATTACCGCCCGCGCCGGTGAAATGGACGTGCAGGACGGGAACCGACTGTTCCCGGAGGAACCGCGCGATGCCCGGAAAGTCCGGGTCCGCCATCTTCGTGCGGTAGTAACTCTGTGGATGAGTCGCATAGTAGCTGAGGACAGCCACCGGTTTGGCCTCGTTCCAGAAACCGACCACGCGAACTTTCGGATCGATCACTCCTTCGGGCTCGGCACGCAGGGTGGCGTCGCGGCAGGCCGTGAATCGCGTCGCCCGCACCTTGCCATCGGGGCCGAGAATCCGCCGGTTCGACGCCACCTGGCGGACTTCGGCTTCGCCGCTTCCGCAATGGGTCACGGTGACCGCCCCGGCGAGGCCATCCCGCAGGGCGTCGGCGGCCCGCTTCATGAGAACTTCCTGCACACCGCGCGCGAATGGTCCCACCGCATGCCCAGCCGCCGCAAGAAGGGCCTCGCTCCGGAAATCGCAAAGCGGCGCGTCGTGCTGATGCAGGGAGTGCAGCGCCACCCGCTGGGGCACCGTGCCCGCCGCTTCCGCGAGGAGCTTCCGGAAATGATCATGCCCGTCATTGGCCACCCCGATCCAGTCAATGGCCGCCAGCACCACGGGTTCGCCTGCGCCCAGCAGCACAATGCCGCGGCAGCGCAGCGACAGCTTCCCAATCCCCAGCATCGGATCGTAGCTGAGCTGCGTACCCACCGGCGGCGTGGCATCACTGTCGAAAACCGCCAGCTTCAACTCGGCCAGCGCGGCGGTTTTGATCGACATCATCATCAGCAGCAGCAGGCGCAGTTTCATGGAAGTCACTTCATACCACGGGGTTCGCCCCCGCAACCCACGCATCCATGGGGCCTCGTCCCCAGTGCCCAAATCGGTGATTTTCGCGTAGACGACCGCCCCCACGCAGTTATCTAACGCCTTTCTGTCATGACCCGATCCGTCATCATTCACCTCGCGGCTGCCTGTTCCGCTGTGTTCCTCGCTTCCTGCCGGGGACCGCAGACCACGGCGGCCAACGGCAGTCCTTTTGCTCCCGGCACCGTCCGGGCCGCCGACGGCACGCTGTACTACGACCCCCGCGGCGTCCCGCAGGGACAGGGCGCTCCGCTTCCCGGCGGTCGTCCTGCCGCGGGTCCGCCCGACCTCATCAGTCACTGGGACGGCGGAGCCGGCAACGGGCCCGCCAAAATCAAGATCGATCTGAGCGAGCAGACGGCTTACTTCTACAAGGGGAGCACGCTGGTCGGCAAATCATGGCTTTCCACGGGCGATGCCGGCCACCGCACACCCACCGGATCGTTCAAGATCATTCAGAAGAACAAATGGCACAAGAGCAGCCGCTACGGTGCCTTCGTGGACAAGGAAGGCAATGTGGTGGACGGCGATGTCGACGCCAAGAAGGACCGCCCGCCTCCCGGTCTGAAGTTCGAAGGAGCCAAAATGATGCACGCAGGCTTCCTGCCTGGCTACCCGGCCAGCCACGGCTGCATCCGCATGCCGGAACACATGTCGGAGAATTTCTTCAACAATGTGAACCTCGGGACCCCGGTCACGATCGTGCCCTGATCCGGATGGTCTGTTTCGGAGAGCCCCGGGCCTGCCGCGCTGCAGCCCCGGGGCTTTTTGCTGACAACGGGCGGCTGCAGGCGTAACTTTGGCGTCCGTTCCGCCGTTCCTTTCCGCACACTCCACTTCCCTTTTCCCATGCGCGCTTCCTTTCAGATCACTGCCGGTGTCGCCACCGCTGCGGTCCTCGCGGCCTACCCGCTCGTGTCCGCTCAGCAGGAAACGAACGTGGCCCGCCTCATGGCACGCCACGGTCACCTGAATCCCGCGGCCGCCACGGGGTCCGCGGCGACTTTGGCGGACGGCGACCCGCAGTCGGCTGCGGCGGCCAATGCGAAGCTCATTCCGCCGGGGATTTCCGCGGCCGAGGCCGATGCGCTTCTTGCGAAGCTGGCGGCCCTTGATGGCCGTCTTCTGCCGACCCGGGAAATCGTGGAATTGCTGGACCAGATCATGAATCTGCCGCCCTCGCACATGGAATCGGCTCTCGCGACCCTCAAGGGTGTGCAGAGCCCGGTCCTCGGAGCCTTCCTCTATTCCTCGCTCTTTGCCCGCTGGGGGGAGATCGATCCGGACGCCGCGCGCGCCCAGCTCGCTTCCCTGCAGGGGAATCCGATTGCACGATTCAGCGGCACCGCCGCCCTCGCATCGGGCTGGCTCGCGAAGAATCCGGACGAATTCGTGAACTTCCTCACGGATAAATCGAAGGGATCGGACCCGAAACTCGAGGAAATGCGCCGGATGATGACGGGTTCGCTCTTCAGCGGGATGAATTCGCTGGATCCGGCCACGGCGGAACGTCTCATCAAGGCGGCCCCGGTGGACCAACGCTCGAATCTCATTCTTGAAGCGGCCCGCAACAATCCGGACATCGATGTCACCATGGCTGGGATCCGCGCCCTCGAGGAAGCCCGCAGCCCGGAACAACGCGCCGATGTCCATCAGCGCGTCGCCCGCATCATCGCGGAACGCGGCGACCCCGCCGCCGCCATCGAATATTCCTCGGGTCAAACCGATCCCAAGGACCGCAAGGCTGGGTATTCCTCGGCGCTGAGCACATGGATGCAGGAAGACAAGGATGCAGCCACCGCATGGATCGCGAGTCAGCCCCCGGACATTCAGGCGGAAGCAGCCGGCGGCCTCCGCGGGCGCGTCAGTGAAATGAATGCCAAGGAACTCGCATCCTTTGCCGACACCGTCGATTCCTCGGTCCAGCCACAGCTCTGGTCCATGGGACTGAAAAGCGCGGCCGAGCGCGACCCCGCCGACGCCGTCAGCTTCCTCCCGAAAGTTGCCCCGGATGACCGCCCGCAATCGTACCAGACGGTCGCCGAATCATGGACCCGCAAGGACCCGGAAGCCGCCTCGGGCTGGATCGATCAGCTGCCCTCGGGCAAGGAAAAGGACCAGGCCATCGTGGGCATGACGAATTCGATTGGCTCGAAGGAACCTGACAGTGCCACCCTCTGGGCCGCCACCATTCAGGATCCGGGCACCCGCGCGGCCACCACGGAGAAATACGCGACCGACTGGCTCAAACGCGATCCCGAAGCGGCGGCCGCATGGATTCAGCAGTCGCCGGCTCTCACCCCGGAACAGAAACTGAAGTTCTTCCCGACTTCGCCCTGAACGTTCCTTGTCAGCCCAGATCCCCGCTTCCATGAAACGCTGGCTTCCATTTCTTCTCAGCCTCGCTGGCGGCCTCGCCGCCGCGGCGGGCTATCACTTCTACCAGCGGTCGCAACTCGCCGCCCTCACCGCGCCATCTTCCCCACCAGCCAGCCAGGCAACCCAGCCACGCTCGCTGCCCCCGGGCGGCCGCAAGGCCAAGGTAAAATCGGAAACGGAAACCAAGCTCGATGCCGCCACGGAACCCACCCGCAATGGCATGCGCCGCCTCTTCGCACGCTCGAAGGCAATCTTCTCGCTGTCGCGTGAGGAAACCGAAGCGCTACTTGCGGATCTTGAGAAGAATGGCCGCATTTCCTCGCCGCTCGACGCCACTACCCTGATGGCGGCCTACGCCCGCCTCGCGGAATTCGATCCGCAGGCCGCCATGGAACGCGCTGGGAGCCAGAAGCGCCAGACGCGCGACATCGGTGCCTTCGCCGTCATGTCGGAATGGCTCGTCAAGGACCGCACGGCCGCGGTTTCATGGTTCCAGACGCTCCCGGACAACGAAGACAAACAGCGCTTTCTCCAGGTCCTCAATTTCGCGGGCTCGTCCGACCCCACCCTGTCCGCCGAACTCACCGGTTCCATCGCAGACCCCGAAAAGCGGGCCCAGGCAGTACGCGATTCCATCCGTTCGATGGCATGGAGCAATCCGGAACTGGCCATGAAGCGCCTCGGCGAAATCGAGGACCCGGACCAGCGCGCGGAAGCGGAACGCGATGTCCTCCGCGGGCTTGCGGTCCGCGAACCCGAACGCGCCGTCGCCACAGCCTTCAGCAAACCGGACGGCGATCCCTCCCGCACAGGCGCAGTCGACCTCGTCCGCCAATGGTCGGATCAGGACGGCCCGGCCGCCCTCAAGTGGATCGCTTCACAACCCCCGGAAGTGCAGGCGGAAATTCTCGGCAAGGACAAAGGCCTGAAACGCGGCTTCGCAGGCGCTTCCGCCGATGAAGTGAAATCGGCAGCGCTCAAGGTGAACGATTCCACGCAGCGCGACCGGCTTCATGCAGCATGGATCACTGCCCAGGCGGGGAGCAATCCGGAAGCGGGCTTCACCCACCTTTCCAATATCAAGGACCGCGAAACCCAGAGTCTCTCGGCGGCCAATCTTGCGGCGGAAGCTGCCCGCAAGGACAATCCGGAAGCGGTGGAACAATGGCTGTCCTCAAACCCTCCCGCTCCGGTCCAGTCAGCCGCGCTAGCCAAGTACGCAGAAACCGTGGGCCGCAACGACCCCATCGCGGGCAAGGAATGGGCCCAACGCATCCCGGATCCCAAAGTGCGCGCCGACATCGAAGCCAAACTGGCCAATCCCAAGTAAGACGGGCCCGCAGCGTTCTCAGCGGGGCATCGCTGCAAGGGCCGTCACGGCGGCCACCACGGCGGCAGGATCCATCTGGTGCACTTCCACAGCGGAACCCGGAGAGGTCACCAGCGTAATCGTCAATTCTCCCCCGAGATGCTCGCGGAAATCCTCGAGCCCGCGCAGAATGCTCAACTTGCCATCGGCTTCCCGCCGCCCCAGGGTTTCATGCCATAACTGAAAACCCGCCCGCCGGATCACCGACAGGATCCGCATGGCTTCCGCACGCGCGAGCATTCCCTTCTCCACCGCATACAGGAGATCGACGGCCATCCCGATGGCCACGGCTTTCCCATGACTGAGCGCATAGCCGGTCATCGGCTCAATCCGGTGCGCCACCCAGTGACCGAAATCCAGTGGCCGCGCGGAGCCCAGCTCAAAGGGATCACCCCCGCCGCAGATGTGCTCGACATGCAGCTCGGCACTGCGCCGGATCAACCGACGCAGCACCCCATCGTCCAACGCACCCAGAAGGTCGGCCTGCGCCTCGAGTTCCCCGAAGAATTCCCGGTCCCGGATGAGGGCGACCTTGATGGCCTCAATGATCCCATCGCGCCGCCCGGCTTCCGGCAGGCTGCGCAGAAAGGCGTGATCGTTCACCACGGCCCACGGAACCGCAAAGCTCCCCACCCAGTTCTTCTTCCCGAACCAGTTCACTCCATTCTTCACGCCCACTCCGCCATCGCCCTGACTAAGCGTCGTGGAAGGCATCCGGACATGCCGCACGCCCCGGTGCGCCGTGGCAGCCGCAAACCCCACCAGATCGAGGAGGGCCCCGCCACCCATGGCCACCACAAAACTATGCCGGTCAATCCCGGCCTGCTCAATCGCTTCCCAGATCTTCCCGACCAGCGTCCAGTCGTTCTTGCAGGCTTCGCCACCCTCCAGCGTCATGGGTTCACCCACCAAATCCCATTCGTCCGACCGCGCCGCAAACCATGCGGTCAACTGAGCGGCCAGTTCCGGCTGTCCCCGCAGCAGGGCTGCTTCAGCCACCACGAGCACTTTCCGCCTCCGGCCGTCCACTCCATTCCCCCGCAGCGCTGCGGACATGACGTCGTTGCCGGGCGCAAAGACTCCGTCGGTGAAAAAGACACGGTGTGGCAGAGAAATCGCTACGGTACGGGAAATCACGGGGATGTCGGGTTGCTTCATGCGGACGCATGCTCGGTCTGATTTCCAACGCGTACGCCCGGCCCGGGCTTACGAAGATTTCCCTGATTTGCCACCTCGCATCGGCCCGCGACATCATCCGGATCCCCGGACTTTCC
>CAZSDE010000200.1:991-6740 GCA_964605435.1 uncultured Akkermansia sp. | reverse complement strand
GCGGGCGGTCGCCGTCCGGCGGAGGTGTCAGGGATGGTTCCGGGGGGCGGTCGCGGATGCCGGGTGGGCGGGTGGATTCCAGCGGCGCTGGGGCGTTAGGGTCCGGGGTGGGAGGGGAAGGATTCTCCGCTGGAGAGGGTCGGGGTGCCGGGGCGGGCGGCGTGGGGGCGAGAGGAGGACTGGGTGGCGGAGTGGGTTCCGGGGGGCGGTCTGCGATGACGTCCGGCGGGGTGGGATTGGCTGGTTGGTCGGGTGGGGATGGTTCCGGAGTGGCTTCGCTGGTGCGGGCTTCGAGTGGGGATGAGGAATCCTCGAGGCCATCCTTGAAGTCGATGGCGTTGAGCGAAAGCATGGGAAGGTCCTGGCCTTCCTGACTGATGAGGGAGGGATCAGCTGAGGGATCCGGGGCTGCCGTGGAGGCCGCGCGCATGTTCTGGCTGGAGAAGAACCGGGAATTTCTGCTGCTGGGATCCTCGTCCGGGAGGGCGGCATTGGGGACGATGAACTGCCGTTTTCCGGAAGGCGTGGCGCTGGCCACTTCGGTCTTCTTTTCTTCCGGCGGTGGGGTGGTTTCCGGGATGAGCGAGATGGCGATTTCCTTGCGGGCCGGTGGAGGTTCCGGTGGGGTTTCGCGGACGCGCGGGCGCGGGATGTCCGGCAGGATCCGTGAGAGAGTGGGCAGGACGGCGAGCAGCCATGCCGCGAGGAGCAGGAGCAGTCCGTGGACTCCCAGAGAGGCAAGGGATGCGCGGATGAGACTGCGTGCCGTAGGTGTCATGAGGCTCCGCGCTCAGGCATGCGTCAGACCGACGGGAGGTGCAAGCGCTGGCCTGGAGCTTGCAGGGTAAGGAAACAGGGGGACGTCAGGGACCAGGTAACTCTCCCGATTTCGCAATGAGGCTTCCTCAGTTCGGCTGATACATCCGCATGTTGGCCGTGAAGGGATCGATCTGCATCATGATGAAGTTCGATGGCTGCATGTTGTCCGGCTGGCCTGCTTTGCGGATTTCCTCGTCCGAGACGATGGTGATGAACCATTGCTGGGCACCGCTTTTGTCGAGGCTGGTTTCGCCGTCGGGTCCGATGATGAAGGAGACGTACTGGGCTGGGGTGTCGCGCTGACCGGCGACGAGGCCGAGGACGGTTTCCTGCTTCTTCACCATGTTGGAGTTGTTGAGAAGGGGAGACCATTTGGGGCTGTCGACGAGGGCGGTGCCCTGAGGGATCCGGCGGATCTGGGGCAGAATGGCGATGGGGATCCGGGGGGCCGAGTACTGGGTGGGGCGTTCCGCGTCCTGTTTCAGCTTGAAGATCTGGTAGGCTCCGAAGGTCATGGGTTCGCCATTCTGGCCGGAGACGCCGTCTGGATCCGGGAACTGGTAGAAGCGGACTTCGACTGCGGTATTGTCCTTGATGGCCGTCTGTCGGGCGATGGAGAGGTCCTGAAGGATCTGGTCCGAGGTCTGAGTGAGTTTGGAGCCCTTCATGACGTCGCGGAGGCCCGGGACGGTGAAGAACATGAGCATGCTGATGAGGGCGAGGACCACGAGGACTTCGACGAGTGTGAAGCCTGCGGTGGGCCGGATGCGGGCGGGAATTTTCATGAGGAGCGGGGATTGGAGGGTCGCTCAGTTCAGGTTGTTTTCCTGCCAGCGGGATTCGCGGAGCCGGACCGAGGTGGTGAACACGCGGTAGTCGAGTTTGCGCCGCTGCAGGTCCTGTTCGAGGTTCTGGAGGTCCTTGTTGAACTGCTGGCTTTCGCGGAAGTAGCTTTCGTTGACGAGCACTGGGTCGTCTTCGGCGCTGCGGATCTTTTCCTGGGCGGCGAACTGGATGAAGGAATTTTCGTCGACGGCCACGAAGGTGATATCGAGGATGGGAGGGAGGATGTGGCGGGACTGCTGTCCGCGGACGCCGCCTTCCCACTGGAAGCGCCGGGTATCGTAATGGAAGTCCGGGGCAATGGGAGGAGCGCTGGCACCCGCGACACCTTCGATCTGATTGGCGGCGCGGGGGCGGAGAACCATGGCGATGATGTTGTCGGCGACAACGCGGGTGGTGCGGAAGAAGCCCTGGGTGCCCGTGGGCTGGACCTGGGTATTCCATTCCGAATTGACCGAGTAGAGGCCTTCGGTGAACCAGCGGTAGAGCTGGGGCCGCGAGGAATTGTTGGCCATATCGCGCAGGTTGAGCTTGTAGGCCTGAAAATATTCCGTGGGCTGTCGGAATTCCATGAGGCGGTAGCGCGGGCGCGGGCTGGGGGCGTTCGGGAGGTCCGTGAGGAGGCGGGGTCGGTCGAGTTCGTCGGTATTGAATTCGATGTAATAGCCCCATGCGTTCATGGAATTATTGAAGCGGCCGAAGCGGAGAGTGGTCTGGCGCTGGCTATCGGGGTCGATGCAGAATCCGAAGGGTGCCTGGAAGAAGACTGCGTGCGTGTAGCGCTGGCCGACCTGGCGTGAACTCTTCTGATTGATTCCGAGGTTGGAGACCGGGCCGCAGACGAAGTGCAGTTCCGACTGCGGGATGATTTCGCGGCCGACGCGGAGCTGGACACCCTGCACGGTGGCGGTGTCGTAGCGGTAGCTCATGTAGGCATTGAGGGTGGCCTGGCCGACGCGCCGGGTGATGTCTTCGAAGGCCTGGCGGGCTTCCTTGAATTCCCCGACGACCTGCTTGGTGCGCTTCCATGAAAGCTGCATGCCATTGAGCATCTGGAAGACCATCACGAGGAGGAGGGAGAGGACGGCCGTGGAGACCATCAGTTCCATGAGGCTGAAGCCATGGGAACGGGTCCGGGAGCCGGAGTGCGGAAAAGTTTTCATAGAAGAAAGGCGTGGGAGTAAGGACGGAACAGGGCGAGTGGGGCTGTCAGCCTCCCGGCCGGATCTTGCTCTGGTTGGCGACGTACATGTTGAAGCGTCGGGTATTGCGGTCGCGGAGTCTCTCCACCTTGACGCCGCCGGGGGTGAATTCGACTTCGATGAGGACGCGGCGGATATTGTCTGCGTTATAGTTGAGGGTGCCGACGCGGACTGATTCCTGGGGCAGGATGATGCGGGCTTCGTAGGTCGGTTTGCCGCCTTGTTCCGGGCGGTTCATGAAGGGGAGACCGTCCTGATCGAAGGAGAAGGTCTGGCCGCGGAAATTGCGGTCGATATCGCCCCAGTTGGCCATCTGGATATTGCTGAGGATTTCCTGGGCGATGCGGCCCTGGATGGCGAGGTTGGCGGATTCCCGGATCGAGCGTACTGCCATGGGGATCATCCCGAGGAGGCCGATCATGACCGTGGAGACGATGGCGAGGGCAACCATGACTTCGGCGAGGGTGAAGCCGCGGCGGGAGCGTGGGCGGGCGGGAATCTTCATGGCAGGCGCGTGGGATTTTCGGGATTTTTGTATTTACATAGGAGGTACAGCGATTTTCAGCAAGAACTTTTCCGGGAAGGGTGCCGGGCCGAAAAAAAGTCTCGACAGAGGATGTATTTGCAATGTAAAACCCGATTTGGTATCTTCCGGGGTACCCGCGGCGGGATTTCCGCCGGCGACTTGTCCATGCAAACCCACTGCATTCTATGAAATTCCCGAAACTGATCAAGCTCCGGTTTGTGACCGGGCCCTTCCGCGGCCGACGCGGCAAGCGCGGCGTCGCCATTATCACTGTGCTGGCGATTGTTTCGCTGATGACGGTTCTTGTGATCTCCTTCTTCAACATGGCGCAGTCGCAGAAGACAACGGCCGTGGGGACGGTGGAAATTGAGAAGGCAGTGACGCTCAAGGATACGGCGATCAATTTCGTGGTCGCGCAGATCCGGGAGGCGACCACGCTGCGGGCGGGGAGCACGAACACGATCTGGACGTCGCAGCCGGGTGGATTGCGGACGTACACGTCGGCGAATCCCGAATTCAACCGGCTCTACAAGCTGTATTCCGCGGAAGAATTCATGGTTTCGAACATTCCGCCGAATCAGGGGGATTTCCTGCTGAAGCGGGTGGAGGCTGATGTGCCGCAGAACTGGGACAACCGGCCGGATGAATTTGTGGATTTGAACCGTCCGGCGCTGCCGTCGGATCTGAGCACGGATCAGGACGAGGACAGTCAGTCGCGGAAGCGCCAGCGCCTTGTCTATCCGATTGCCGATCCGAACCGCTTCAATGGGCAGCTGACGGATCTGACGCAGAATACGGAGGGTTTCCGCTATGGGAACGGGGTGGGGAACCGTCCGACTCCTTCGGGGGTGAATCCGCAGCGTGGGGAACTGGCGATGCCGGTTCGCTGGGTGTATATGCTCGCGGATGGGACGATGGGGGTGATGAACGGGAACCGGTTCCGCGGCATTTCCAGTGGCGGGCAACCGAGCGAGCTGAATCCGATCGTGGGACGGATTGCGTGGTGGACGGATGATGAGACGTGCAAGATCAATGTGAATACGGCCTCGCTGCCGTCGCCATGGGACACGCCGCGGACGAATTCGGCGGAGGACGTGATGTATGCGACGCGGCAACCGGTTTCCGGTGAAGTGCAGCGGTATCCGGGGCATCCGGCGCAGGTTGATCTCAGTGCGGTGTTTTTCCCTGGGTTCCGCTACACGCCGGATCCATCGATCATTCCGCCGGGCGGGCCGATGCAGCCGCTGCCATCGAACCGGGCGTCGCTGATCTGGAACATTTCGCCGTTCATCACGGAGATGGGGGGGTCACTGGGTGGGACCACGCCGGTGCGGATGCAGAATGCGCGTCCGGTTCCGCTGGATCAGTCGGATCACCTCTTTGCGTCCTTCGAGGAGATGTATTTCAAGGCGATTCAGGCTGAGCAGAATCTGAACAAGCGGCGGGATGATGCGCGCGACCGGGATCCGGGCGAGGAATTGTTCCGGAGGCTGGAGCGTTCGCAGTTCTTCCTGACGCACAAGAGCAAGGCACCGGAACTGACGGTGGAAGGGCTGCCGCGGGTCTGCATGTTCCCGATGAGTGGGGATGTGGCGGCGCAGGTGGGACGGACGGGACCGGTTCCGCCGACGATCGGGGCCTTCGAGGTGACGATGGCGACGAATTCATCGCTGGGGGCCACGGGTTCGGTGCGGCCGTTCTACTTCCAGCGGGGAGGGAACTCCGCGAGCCGTCACGGTGCCTTCTTCAATGACTTCGGGGGTCGCAACAATTTGCTCTTCCGTTATCTGCGGCGCATCACAGCCATGCAGATTGAAGGGTATCCCGAGCTGCAGGGGACCAGCTTCCGCTCGCTGGAGCAGAAGTACAATCGTCCCACGGTGGTATCGAACGGATCTCCTCGGACCGCGCAGGACAATCCGCGGAATCCGGAATACGATGCGACGGACCGCTCGCAGATTCTGCTGAACATGCTCGACTTCATGCGGGCCTGCAACATGCGGCCGGGCTATGTGCCGAATGGTCAGGCCTACGACAACGGGCTCGGTTCCACGGCCGGGGTGTGCGGCTGCACTCGTCAGGGCGGTGACCTGCAGGGCGATCATACCCTCGCGCTCAATGACCTGAACATTCTGACGCCGCGGGGTACGGGTCGGAACTTCGGGGCGGCGGAGATCGTCATGATTGCGAACATTCCGACGATCAAGCCGGGTGGTGGCACCGCGGTGGAAGGTGATACGTCGGTGGTGGCGCGGCTCACGCCGGGGAACCGCCGGGCGTGGGATCAGGCGACGCGGGGAGCTTCCATCATCGAACTGGGAGTCGTGATGAACGGCTTTGCTCCCAAGCATGGCTGGGC
>CAZSDE010000200.1:0-981 GCA_964605435.1 uncultured Akkermansia sp. | reverse complement strand
GGCTGGGCACCGCTGTTCGGCGGTGGTGGCATGAATGTGAGTGGCCCGATCAGTGCGAGCGGCAGTGATCCTCGTTCGGTCGCGGTGGATCCGGCGGAACCGGCTCAGCCGACCATGCCGATCACGCTCAATGCCGGTGGTGCGGTGCCCATGCGGTTTGGAATCGGGGTGGGCGGGTTCCGGGATGGCATCACCAATGGTCCCTCGGGAGCGAGCCGGGCGCTGCAGCCTGGCCGGGTGATTCCGTGGGGTGGCATGGTGGGTGCGCGCTACCTGTCGACGGCGCGGACGGCCATCATTGGCTATGCGGTGTATACTGGTCCGGGGGCTGGCCGTCCCGGAGTGACGAACATCGCCTTCAACTGGACGAATATTCAGGGGGCACCGCCCGACCGCGGCAGGCTCCGGATCTTCCCGTATGACGATCCCGAGCCAGCGGCGCACAATACGATTCAGGTGATCGAACTGGACTTCAATCCGGCGTCGTTCCCGAATACGCAGGCCGACTTCACGGGTCGTTCGCTGACGTCTGGCGGTGCCACGGTGGGTCTCATGCAGGATCAGGCGGCCATGATTGGGCCGAATACGGCAGCGACGAGCTTCCCGCCGGCCAAGACCGGGGTCATCAGCATGGTGGTGCCGCATGGCGACTACCGTCTGACGACGGTGCCGCTGCGGGTGGACCGCGGGATCTTCGTGATGAACGGCGCGGGTGGAACCAGCGCGCACTCAGTGGTGGAGCCGAATCTGGTCGGAAATACGAATGCGCATTATGTGCCGTCGCGCGGGGCGATTCTTGCGGATGACCAACTGCTGGCGGATCCAACCTATCGCATTCCGCTGATGCCGCCGGCCTTCAATCCGCACCTTGCGCCGGTCCGGATTGGTGACCTCTGCAATCGTGACTTCAACACGAATCCGCCGCCGACCGTTCTGCAGGTGGCAAGTTCCAGCAGCACGCAGGTCCGGGCGCTGCGTTTT
>CAZSDE010000199.1:409-6743 GCA_964605435.1 uncultured Akkermansia sp. | reverse complement strand
CGCCCAGAGCGAATGCTGCTCCGGCCACGAATTCTGCCGCCACTGGTTCCACGTCACCCACCTCCTCGTGGACCACGCCAAGATGTCCAAGAGCCTCGGAAACCTCTACACACTCGACGACCTCGCCGCGAAGGGATTCTCCCCCATGGAGGTCCGCTACGTCCTCTCGGCGGCCCACTACCGCGCCCCGCTCAACTTCACACTCGCTTCCCTCGAAGCCGCCCGGCCCGCCCTCGCCCGGCTCGCCCGCGCGGAACAGGCCCCCGCCACCCGCGCAGGCCTCAACGCCCCGGCCTACGCCGACCTCCCCAGCCACGGACCCGGCCCCTTCGCGGCAGCATGGGATTCCCTCAACGACGACCTCAATACCGCAGAGGCACTCGGCCACATCTTCGTCACCCTCCGCAGCCTCCCGGCCGATTCCCTCTCCACTCAGGATGCCGCCGCCGCCTTCCTCGGCCTCCATTTCATGCTCGCTGCCTTCGGTCTTATCCTTCCGCCCACTTCCCTGCAGCAGGACGATATCCCGGAAGAAATCCTCCGCCTCGCCTCCCGACGATGGGACGCCCGCCTCGCCAGGGACTGGGCCACCTCGGACCTCCTGCGCGCAGAACTTGATGCCCTCGGCTGGATCATGAAGGATGGCAAAACCTCATGGGAACTCACCCGAAAATGAGGCCCGCAGACCGCCCGCTTCCTCACGGCCGTTCCGCCACCGCCATGAGTGTCTGAAAATGCGGGGCCACCGCCTCTCGGTCCACCACCGAAATCCGCACGGACCCAAAGCCGGCTTCCTCAAGAAAGCCATACAGCTCGACCTCGGAAAACCCAAGCCAGACATCAGCATACATTTCGCGCGCCTGCTCGAAATCATGCCGCAGCAGGTCGAGCACCACAATCCTGCCTCCGGACCGGGTAATCCGGTAGGCCTCCCGCACGGCCGCATCCGGCCGCACCGCATGATGCAGGGCCTGACTGAAAAACGCCAGATCGACCCCGCCATCCTCAATCGGCACGTTCTCCAGATCTCCAAGGCGGTACTCCAGATTCGCAAAACCATTCTCCCGCGCCACCTGCGTTCCGTATTCGACCATCTTCTCGGAACTGTCGATCGCAATGACCCGCTCGGCCCGCTGCGCCAGCAGTTGCGAAAAGGTTCCCTCCCCAGCCCCGAGATCCGCAATGGTCTGACGCGGCATCAAGAGCAGCAGGGCCTCGGCCAACCCCTTCCAGCTTCGCCCCGGACAGTAGCTGCGCCCAAACCTCCCCGCCAGCTGATCAAAGTACGCCCTCGCATGATCGGAACGCTTCCGCAGCGCCAGATCAAAGGCCCGGCGGTCCTCCCGCGCCTCGGCAATCTCGGGCGCACTGCTGCGGATGAGCTCCCGGAACGTCCCCGCCGCAGGCTCCACGCTGTACAGACGGTCCTTCCCGGAACGCCGCGCCCGCACCAGCCCCGCGTTCTTCAGCAACCCCAGCTGCGTCGAAATCCGGCTCTGCTTCATGCTCAGAATTTCCTGCAGCTCAGCCACCGTCAGCTCGGCACGGTCGAGCAGCAGCAGCAGCCGCAGCCTCGTGGGCTCGCTGATCAGACGCAGGGACTCGACAACAGATGACACAACCCCAACCTACACACCCGATCCCCCCCTCGGCAAAAGAGAAATCAGCCGCACCACCAGCCCCTCCCTTGTGAGCACGCCTCAGCCCTGCTCTGCTGCCTCCCCCACCACCCAGTCATGCCGGACCTGCTGCCCATCTACGAAATCGAACCCGCCCTGCTCTCCGCATGGCAGGCCCAGCCACCCTGCCGCCGCTTCATCATCGAAGCCCCCACCGGCTCGGGCAAATCCACCCAGCTCCCCCAGATCCTCGACCGCCACAATCTCACCAAGGCCGGCGAAATCATCATCCTCCAGCCCCGCAGAATCGCCGCCCGCATGCTCGCCCGCAGGGTCGCCGAAGAAATGAATGTCCGCCTCGGCGAAGAGGTCGGCTATCAGGTCCGCTTCGAAAATGTCAGCAGCCGCCAAACGCGCATCCGCTTCGTCACCGAAGGCATCCTGCTCCGCCGCATGGTCGACGACCCCACCCTCAAAGGAGTCGCCGCCATCATCTTCGACGAATTCCACGAACGCCACCTCTACGGCGACATCTCGCTGGCCCGATCGCTCTCGCTCCAGGAAGCGCAGCGTCCGGACCTCGCCATCCTCGTGATGTCGGCCACCCTCCAGACCGATGCCCTGCGGGCGTACCTCGGTCCCACCGCCAACCACCTCGTCTCCACCGGCCGCACGTTCCCTGTCGACATCCGCTACGCCCCGAAAAAAATCACGGTGAAAGGCGAACTCTGGGACCACGCGGCCCGTGTCTGCGGCGATGCCATCAATACCCGCCGCGAGGGCCACACCCTCATCTTCATGCCGGGTGCCTACGAAATCCGCAAAACCATCGACGCCCTCAGCCGCGAACGATGGTCCCGCGACTTCGATGTCCTTCCCCTCCACGGCGAACTCTCCCCAGCCCAGCAGGACGCCGCCGTCCGCCCCGGCGGCCCCCGCCGCATCATCGTCGCCACCAACGTCGCCGAAACCTCCCTCACGATCGATGGCGTCCAGACAGTCATCGATTCCGGCCTCGCCCGCCTCGCCGCATGGGACCCTAACCGCGGCATCAATACCCTCACCATCCAGCCCATCGCCCGCTCCAGCGCGGACCAGCGCGCCGGACGCGCCGGACGCACCGCCCCCGGTACCTGCTGGCGCCTCTGGAGCGAGGATTCCCACGGCCGCCGCCCCGCAGCCGAAATCCCCGAGATCCTCCGACTCGACCTCGCAGAAGTCATCCTCACCCTCAAAGCAGCCGGCGTCCCGTGCCTCGATTCCTTCCGCTGGTTCGAACACCCGGACCCCCGCAGCATGGAACGCAGCCTCCAGCTCCTCCGCGAACTGGGAGCCATCGACCCGGAACAGAAAATCACCACACTCGGCTCGGTCCTCACCCGCTACCCGCTCCACCCCCGCCACGCCAGACTCATGGAAGCCGCCCGCTCGCACGACTGCGTGGCTCCCATCGCCCTCGCCGTCGCTTTGCTCCAGGGCCGCCCGATCTTTACCCGCGGAACAGCCGGCCCATGGCAGCACCGCGAGGACACCAGCGATTTCCAGCCCCTCCTGCGCGCATGGCAACTCGCCGCCGACCGCAGCTTCCACCCGGAACCCTGCGGATCCATCGGTCTCAATGGCCGCACCGCCGCCGAAGCCACCAGGCTCGCGGAACGCCTCGCCGCCATCGCAGGCGAACGCCGCTTCTCCCCACCCACCCCACCAGACGGCGAAACCCTCGCCAGAGTCATCCTCACCGGATTCAGCGACCAGGTAGCCCGCCGCACCAGCCCGGGCGGAGCCAGCTGCCACCTCACCGGCGGCCGCCGCGGCAACGCCTCGCCGGATTCCGTCTGCCGGGGACACGAACTCCTCGTCGCCGCCGAAATCACCGAAGTCCAGGGCCGCGAAATCCAAGTCACCCTCCAACTCCTCACGGAACTGGAGGAAGACTGGCTCGGCGATGCCTTCCCCGAAGACTTCTCTCTCGAGAAAGCCCCGTTCTTCGACGCCAGTCAGCGCCGCGTCATCCAACGCGAACAAGTCCGCTTCCGCGACCTCGTCATCCGGGAACGCCAGAGCGGCGAACCGGATGCGAACGCCGCCGCCGCCATCCTCGCAGAAGAAGTCCTCCGCGGCCGCCTCCCGCTCGCCAAATGGACGGAAAATGTCCCCGCATGGCTCGCCCGCCTCAATTTCCTCCGCACCGCCATGCCGGAACTGGAACTGCCGGCCTTCACCGAAGACGATCACCGCCTTGTCCTCGAGGAACTCTTCCACGGCTCCCGCGGCTTCCGCGACATCAAGGACCTCGACCCCACCCCGGCCCTCCGCGCATGGCTCAGCCACACCCAGGCGGCCGCCCTCGACCGCCACGCCCCGGAACGCATCGAAATCGATTCGGGCAAAAAAGTCCGCATCGACTACACCCGCCCGGAGGAACCCTGCCTCAGTGTCTTCATCCAGCAGCTCTTCACCCAGAAGGATACCCCGCGCATCGCCGCCGGACGCGTGCCCCTCGTGCTCTCCATCCTCGCTCCCAACCACCGCCCCATTCAGGTCACCCGCGACCTCGCCGGATTCTGGAAAAACCACTACCCCGCCATCAAAAAGGAAATGGAACGGCGCTACCTCCACACCCTCCTTGCATCAGCTCCCCGCACCGCCCATAGCTTCAGTACTCATGACCGTGATCGCCATCGATGGCCCCGCCGCCTCCGGAAAAAGCAGCGTCGCCCGCCGCCTCGCCGAACAACTCCACTGCACCCACGTGAACAGTGGATCGCTCTACCGCGCCGCCACATGGTCGATCCTCAACGCAGGCATCAACCCCGGCGACGAAACTGCGGTCACCGCCCACATCCTCCGCCTCCCCATTTCCACCCATCCCTCCAGTGGTTCCCTCGAACTCCGCATCAATGGCGAGGATCCCCAGCCGTTCCTGCGCGATTCACTCGTCAATGAACACGTCTCCACGGTATCGTCCTACCCGGAAGTCCGCCGCGTGCTCACTGCCATCCTCCGCAGCATGGCGGAAAACGGAACCCTCGTCATGGAAGGCCGCGACATCGGCAGTGTCGTCTTTCCGGATACCCCATGGAAACTCTTCATCGATGCCTCGGAGGATGTCCGCGCCGCCCGCCGCGCCGCGCAGGGAGAAACCGACAGCATCCGCCAGCGCGACAAGGCCGACCAGTCCCGCGCCAGCGCCCCTCTCGTCATTCCCTCCGGAGCCGCCCTCATCGACAATTCCTCGCTCAACCCGGAAGAAACCTTCGCAGCCGTCTGCGATGCCCTCACCAGCCGAGGGTTTCCTGGCCTCTGATCACCCGCAGCCACGGCTTTCCCTTTCCCCACCCATGAAGATCACGATCGAATACTGCGGCATGTGAAACTACCTTCCCATGGCCACCCGTGCGGCGGCCGAAATCAGGGAAGCGCTCAATCTCGAAACCACCCTCATCGAGGGCAGCAAGGGAATCTTCGACGTCAAGGTCGATGGCACCACGGTCTACTCGAAATACGCCACGGACCGCCATGCCCGCCCGGGCGAACTCGTCCCGCTCATCCGCGCCGCGCTTCAGGACAAACCCGCGTCTTCATAAAGCCGCGCCAGCCGCCGCGCATGTTCATCGTAGGCGGATTCAAAGAGTTCCGTCGCCCGCTCAGCCCCAATCACCGCCCCGGCCGTGAGCACCTTCGGCGGTGATCCCGCCGCCACCAGACGCGCCGCCGTTTCTGCCTTCAATGCGTTGATCAGCAGACAACCACCCACGGTCGACCCCGGTGCCACCCGCGTCTCCAGCCCAGGTACAGTCACCATGGCGTCACCCAGCGGAGCCCCCGTGTCGAGCACCAGATCCGCCACCTGATCGAGCCGCTTCCCCGCCGGATGACGGCTCACGCTGGCCTCGGCATGACGACGGCTCACCACTCCCACCACCCGCACCCCCGCGGCCCGGAATCCCTCGGCCATCTCCACCGGCACCACATTGCAGCCACTCGATGAAATGATCAGCGCAGTGTCGTCGCCACTCAGCCGGAAATTCCGCAGAATCCGGTCGGCCAGCCCGCTCACGTTCTCCAGAAACATAGCCTGACGCTGACCGTTCGCCCCCACCACCAGATTGTGAAAGGTCAACGACAGTTCCACGATCGGATTGAACCCGGGAAAGGATCCATAACGCGGCCACATCTCCTCGACCATGATCCGGCTGTGCCCGCTCCCGAATACATGCACCATCCTCCCCGCCAGTATGGTCCGGCTGAACCAATCGGCCGCCTCGGCAATCTGGGAACTCTGCGCCGCCACGGTCTCAATGATCTCATGGCACTGCTGCAGATAGGAATCGGCAAAGGGTGTGGATGACATGCTGCCGCTCCCCATGGAACGAAGCTCTCCCGTGCGCAACGACTCTTCCACTGCACCCGCTCTGGGATTCAAGGCGCGCCATACTGCCCTTCACTGACCGTCCAGCCACCATCGACGGCCAGCACCTGCCCAGTGCAGAACCTCGCCGCATCACTCAGTAGATACACCGCCGCACCATCAAGATCCCCCGGCAACCCCATGCGACCGCCATCCAGCGGCTGCTTGGTCCGGATAAAGGACTGAATCGCTTCATCCCCCGCCGCCCGCTGCGCCATCGGCGTGTCCACCAGAGCCGGAGCCAGCACATTCACCCGGATGCCCTCGGCCGCATAATGCGCCGCCGCCGACCGGCTCAGCGCAA
>CAZSDE010000199.1:0-399 GCA_964605435.1 uncultured Akkermansia sp. | reverse complement strand
GGCGACCACGCGAGCACCGATGCCATGTTCAGAATCACCCCGCCCCCACCCTGCTCCCGAAAAACACGCAAGGCCGCCCGATTCGAAAAAATCACACTGTCCAGATTAAGCGACAGCGTCGCCCGCACGCCTTCGTCGCTCACCTCATGCAGCGGACCATCCCCAAAACGACGGCCACTCCCGCCGGCCACATGATACAATCCATCAAGTCGGCCGAATTCCCGCACCGCCAGCGCCACGGCCCGCTCGGACGTGGAACTCACAGCCGCATCGCCACTCAAGGCCCGCGCCCGATCTCCCAGCAGTTCCAAAGCGGACGCCACACTGGTTTCGCTGCGCCCTACCACCACAACCCGCGCTCCCGCCGCCACCAAGGCCCGCGCCGCGGACAGACCGAGC
>CAZSDE010000198.1:0-6782 GCA_964605435.1 uncultured Akkermansia sp. | reverse complement strand
CTCCGCTCAGGGCCCTTCACCTGCGGCAACTTCAGCGCCCTCGAATTGGATGCCGAATCCTCCTTCCGCGATGGCGAACTCCACATCCGCAGACTCCACCTCCGCGATCGCTTCGGTGCCCTCAACGCCACCGCTTCATGGAAAGCCGGCTCCACCAGCCCGGTCCCCTTCGCCATCGACAGCAGCGCCGACCTCGTCGCCCTCGCCAAAGGCATCGCCCCGGACATCGCACTCCCCGACCAAGTCGCCTTCCACGACCCCCCGAAATTCGAGGTCTCCGGCCACTGGGACCCCTCCCGGAGCTTCACATGGCCCGATCTCCCCCTCGACGTCACCGGCCAGTTCACCAGCGGCAGCTGCACCGTGAAAGGCGAAAACTACACAGCCATCCACGCAGACTTCGCCGCCCGCAGCGGCGGCTTCGCCTACCTCCGGAACGTCAGAGTGGACCACGAATCCGGTCACCTCTCCGGACAGTTCCTCCTCAAGGATGGCTCCGCCCGCGCCATCACGGAATGCCAGCTGCCCGTCCGCATTCTCCTGCCTTTCCTGAATTCCCCGGCCATCCAGCAGCAACTCGCCTTCTGCGAATTCAGCCGCACCGCTCAGCTCACCCTCTCCGCCACCGCCAGCAGCACCTCCATCGCTTCCAGCCCACCCGCATGGAACTTCACAGGCCACGGCAGCGTCCGCGACTTCCGGCTCCGCGGCGTTCCCGTCAGCCTCCTCACGGTCGCGGAAATCTCGGCGCGCACCGGCAGCGAACCCCTCGTGAGCGCCCGGAATGCCGTCTTCCGGCTCGCCAAGGGCGACATCTCCATCGGCCAGACCGAACTCCGCCTCCGGGAGAAACTCTGCCTCCTGCGCAATGCCACCTGCACCGTCATGCCGGTGGAAGCCGTTTCCATGTTCGCCCCCAAGGCGGTCCCCGCCGTCGCCAGGTACGTCTTTTCTTCTCCACCACGCGCGGAAACGGAAGGCACCTTCGACATGACCGGACCAGACCGCCACGATTTCACGGTGCGCGTTCAGTCTCCCGATGCCCTCTCCGTTCCCATCGGCCGGGAACGCTGGTCCTTCAATGCCGCGAGCGGCTGGCTGCGCATGAAAGGCCCCTCGCTGTCGCTCGACCTCGCCGGACGCACCCTCCCGGATACAGAAATCCTCCGCATGATCCGCTTCCCGGACCCCATGCCCACACGCATTGCAGGCACCTTCAGCACCATCCCCGGCAACACAGCCGCCAACACCTTCACCGTCCGCACCCTCGCCCCGGATTCCACCACCTTCGTCACTCTCGGCGGCCGCGCCTTCCCCTTCTCAGGCATCGACTGCACCCTCAATGCCGAAGGAACGCGCCTCCGCCTCTCCGCCACCGGCGGCCTCTTCTCCGGAAATGCCTCCGCCAGCCTCGACTTCCCGGACATGTCCCAGCCAGGCCACGCGGGCACCGCGTCCATCGAACGCGTCAGCTACAACCGCATCGAAGGCTCGGGCAACGCTTCTCTCGAAGACGGCAACATCTTCGCACTTCCCCTCCTCGGTCCCCTCTCGACCATCATCAACGCGCTCCTCCCAGGCGAAAACATCGCCTACAGCGTCGCCCGCAAGGCCACCGCATCCTTCCGCGTCTCCCGAGGCAGGGTCTCCACCCCGGACTTCGAAGCCGCCACCCGCACCTTCCGCCTCACCGTCGACGGAACCGCCGACCTCGTGAATTCCCACGTCGATTTCGACGCCCGCGTCAACCTCCGCGGCGCTCCCGGCCTCATTCTCCTCCCCGTCAGCAAACTCTTCGAATACCAGGCCGACGGCACCCTCAGCGACCCCCACTGGCACGCGAAGCACATCCCCCTACCGTTCCGCCGCAACCCCCGCGAAAAGGAGGCCCGCGAGGCGGAGCAGAAACGCAACGGCAGCTCCCCGCCCCGCGCTTCCTGATTTCTTCCCAGCCACCCGCTTGCTCCACAAACCCTCCAACCCATCGGTCCCCTCCATCATGTCATCAGCCAAAGTCGCCGTCCTCGGAGCCAGCGGATACTCCGGAATCGAACTCCTGCGCATCCTCCTCCGCCACCCCCGCGCCGAACTCGTCTGCCTCACCTCCCGCCAGTACGCCGGCCGCCCGCTCTCCGCAATCTTCCCACGCTTCGCTCAGAGCGGCCCCGCCGCCAGCCTCTCCTTCATCGCCCCAGACCCCGATGCCATCGCCGCCACCGGAGCCGATACCGCCTTCCTCGCCCTCCCCCACGGCGTCGCCCACGAGTACGCCCCCGCCCTCCTCGACCGCGGTCTCCGCGTCATCGACCTGAGCGCCGACTTCCGCCTCGATGACTCGGCCACCTACGAGGAATTCTACGACCACCCCCACCCGGCACCCCAACTCCTCTCCGAGGCGGTCTACGGCCTCCCTGAAATCAATGCCGACGCCATCCGCAGGGCCAGACTGATCGCCGCACCCGGCTGCTACCCCACCAGCATGCTGCTGCCCCTCCTCCCGCTCCTCCAGCGCCGCCTCATCCAGCCCCAGAGCATCTGCGTCTTCAGCATGAGCGGCGTCTCAGGTGCCGGACGCAAGGAGTCCATTCCCCTCCTCTTCTGCGAATGCAATGAAAGCGTCCGCGCCTACAGCGTCCCACGCCACCGCCACCTCAGCGAAGTCGAACAGGAACTCTCCAAAGCAGCCGGATCCACCGTCCGCATCACCTTCACCCCCCACCTCATCCCGGTCACCGCCGGAATCTGCACCACCATCTACTGCGCCCCAACCGAAGGCACCACCGCAGACTCCGTGACCTCTGCCCTCCACGATGCCTACCAGCACGCACCCTTCGTCCGGCTCCGCGGCACCAACGCCTGCCCCGATACCAAAGACGTCGTCCGCACCAATTTCATCGACATCGGATGGGCCCACGACACCAGAACCGGCCGCCTCATCCTCATGAGCGCAGAAGACAATCTCTGGAAAGGAGCAGCCTCGCAGGCCGTCCAGTGCTTCAATCTAGTTAAGCAATTTCCGGAGGCGGCAGGCTTGCAATCCCTCTAGCACACCTCTAAACGCATGCCTCCCATGCAGTCGAGAACCAGTCCCTACCGCGTCATCGATGGCGGCATCTGCGCCGCCGAAGGTTTCCGCGCCCACGCCGTCTCCTGCGGCATCAAGAACCCAGCCAAACTGCGGCTCGACCTCACCCTCGTCCACGCCGACTCACCCTGCAGCACCGCGGCAGCCTTCACCACCAACAAGGTGAAGGCCGCCCCAGTCCGCCTCTGCCAGGCCCACCTCCGCGCCGCCGACGTCCGCGCCGTCATCATCAACAGCGGCAACGCCAACGCCTGCACCGGACCCGTCGGCATGAAGGACGCCAAAGCCATGGCCGTCCTCACCGCCCGCGAACTCGGCCTGCGCCCATCCCAGGTTCTCGTCGCCTCCACCGGCATCATCGGCGTCCCCATGCCCATGGACCGCATCACGCCCAAAATCCCGGACCTCGCCCGCGGACTGAACCGCGCGCACCCCGCCGCCGCCGCCGAGGCCATCATGACCAGCGACACCCGGCCAAAATCCATCGCCATCGAAGTCGCCATCGGCCAGCACACCATCCGCATCGGCGGCATCGCCAAAGGAGCCGGCATGATCAGCCCCAGCATGGGCACCATGCTCTGCTGCATCACCACCGACTGCGCCATCTCCCAGGCCCTCCTGAAAACCTGCGTGAATGACTGCGTCCAGAACAGCTTCAACCGCATCACCATCGACGGCGACACCAGCACCAACGACACCGTCATCGTCATGGCCAGCGGCCGCGCCGGAAACCGCCGCATCAGCACCACCGGCCAGCACTACGAAGCATTCCGCAGCGCCCTCGAATGGCTCATGCTCCAGCTCGCCCGCATGATCGTAGCGGACGGCGAACGCGTCACCAAGTTCGTCGAAATCCACGTCAAGGGAGCCGCCACCCACATGGACGCCCGCAAAGTCGCCGAAACCGTCGCCAATTCCCTCCTCGTCAAATGCTCGTGGAACGGCGGCGACCCCAACTGGGGCCGCGTCATGCACGCCATCGGCTACAGCCGCGCCCGCATCCAGGAGGAACTCATCGAAATCTACTTCGATGGCCACATCGCCACCCGCAACGGGATCGCCGCAGGCACCCCCATCGATGTGCTCCGCAAGGCCGTCGCCAAACCGGAATTCCGCGTCACCATCGACCTCAACCTCGGCGAGGCCACCTACACGGTCTACACCAGCGACCTCTCCCAGGAATACGTCGACTTCAACCGCACGGAATACGCCGCCCCGGCTCAGCCCTGAATGCTGCGGAAGCGGTCGGCCGCGGGATGACCTCCCGGCTCCCGCTCCACCCCGCCCACATTGGCCGCCAGATGCGTAAGCGCATGGTAGG
Source organism: uncultured Akkermansia sp. (assembly GCA_964605435.1). GTDB lineage: Bacteria > Verrucomicrobiota > Verrucomicrobiia > Verrucomicrobiales > V1-33 > V1-33. The sequence goes on along the minus strand of CAZSDE010000198.1, from coordinate 2,376 downwards.
CATCCTCAGGGTCAATCCCAGCCGCCAGCGCCACCTCGTCGGCCGTCACGGACCGCCCACCGAGCTGTCCCCGCACCTTCTGCAGCCGCTCAAGAAATTCAGCCGCCGCCTTCTTCCCTGCCTCCACCCCTGGCTGATGATAGGCATTGACCCCCACCAGCTGTGCATAGAAACCCACCGCACGCTCGAATGCCGCAATCAGCATGCCCAGACTGAAGGCATCCACTCTCGCAATGCTGATCGTCAGACTTTCCCGGCCATTGTCATGCAGCGCCTGCCGCGTCCCGCGCAGGAATCCCTGCAGGTAATCCGCACTCGTCACCCCCGGCTCCACCTCGACCGGCAGATCCGCACCGCCTCCCTCGCGAACCTCCAGAAACACCGCAAAGAAATTGTTCACCCCATCCCGCAGCTGCTGCACATACGCATGCTGATCGGTCGATCCCTTGTTGCCATAGACCGCAATGCCCTGATGCACGGTATTCCCAGCCAGATCCAGCTCCTTGCCTAGAGACTCCATCACGAGCTGCTGGAGATACCGGCTCAGCAGAATGAGCCGGTCCTTGTACGGCAGCACCACCATGTCCTTCGCCCCCCGCCCTCCCGTGGCATGATGCCACATGAGCGCCAGCATCATGGAAAGATTCTGCGCGGGCGGCAATGACCGCGTCTTCGCATCCATGGCCGCTGCCCCCGCGAGAAACTGCACAGTATCCACCCCCTGCAGCGCAGCCGGCACCAGCCCCACCGTGCTCATCACCGAAGTCCGCCCACCCACCCAGTCAGTCATCGGAAAAATCCGCAGCCAGCCATGCTCCAGAGCATACTGTTCGAGCCGACTCCGGATGCCACCCGCCGCGGTTCCCGTGACCGCCACGGCATGCGCCGCGAAATCAAGCCCATGACGCTCATAAAATGCCTTCGCCTCCAGCATCCCGTTGCGGGTCTCCGGCGTTCCCCCGCTCTTCGAAATGACCACAGTGAGCGTCTGCGCAATCTCTCCACCAATCCCCCCAAGCACCCGCTGCATCCCGTCAGGATCCGTATTGTCAAAGAAACTCGTCTGCAGCGGAGCCTTCCAGCCATCGACCAGACAGTCTGCCACCAGCTGCGGCCCCAGCGCCGACCCGCCAATCCCAATCACCAGCAGCCGCCGGAACCGCCCACCCCGCTGCGGAGCCACCCGACCCTCGTGCACCGCCGCCGCAAACTCCCGCGCCGCCGCCGCATCCCGCTCAATCTCGGCACGGATCGCCTCCGCAGGAGCCAGCCCGGGCGTCCGCAGCCAGTAATGCCCCACCATGCGGCCCTCATCCGGATTGGCCACCGCCCCGCCTTCCAGCGCCCGCATCGCCTCAAGGGCCGCCTCCGCAGCCGCCCCCATCGACGGCACATAGCCTTCATCATGATTCATCCGGCTGCAGTCCAGACTCACCCCAAGGTCCTCGTAGCGGATCAGTGAATCACAGTAGCGTTTCCAGAGTGAGGCAGTCATGATGATCTGAGGTAGAGGATTGGAAGCCCGCGCCGCAAGAGGCAAGTTTCATGCCGTCCCAGCCGGCATGTCACCCAGCCTGACACCCGGGACAATGACACGCCGTGCGTCCCCGCAGCGTTTCACGCACCAACCCGGCCCCGCACCGCGGACAGCTCCCGCCATCTCTCCAGCGGTGCCGGAACAGCCATCCAGCCGGCGGATCACTCCAGTCCCGCCCAATCGTGCGCATCGCCCCGCGCGACACCGCCCTCACCTCCCGATGCAGCGACCCTGCATCCACCTCTCCAGCAGGAACCGCAGGCGGCAGCCGCAGCCTCCAGAGAATCTCATCCGCCATCCAGTTCCCAATCCCCGGAAAGAATTCCTGCTCCAGCAGCAACGCCTTCAACGGCGTCCCCGCCCGCCGCCTCAGTACCTCAGCCACACGATCAACCCGGAACCCCCGCGTCAGTACCCCCGGCGGCAATTCCCGCCACCATACCGGCTCTCCCTCCGCCTCCTCCCAAATCAGCCTCCCAAACATCCGCGGATCCCGGAAAATCAACACCACCCGCTCCATGACCAGCTCCAGATGATCATGCCGGCCACCACCCCCACCCGGCCCCGCACTCTCCAACCCTCCCGTCATCCCCAGATGAACCCCCAACCAGCCCCCACCAGAAAAGCGGAACAGCATCTGCTTCCCATGCAAGGCCACCCCCTCATACACCCGACCCTCCAACGACGCCGTGAGCACCAGCGCATCACCCCCACGATACACCGGCGCCGCCTCCCTCACCCGCACCGCCACCACCCGCTGCCCCAGCCCGGCATCCCACTGCCGCGCATACCATGCCACTTCCGCCAACTCAGGCATAAACACAAAGAAAGGCGGGCAG
>CAZSDE010000197.1:0-6822 GCA_964605435.1 uncultured Akkermansia sp. | reverse complement strand
GGACGACACGCGGAAGTGGCTCGCGGACAATCCGTCTGACCTTGATTGGGGCCGCCTCGACATTGGAAGCATTGGCTACCGGATTGCCGAGGAAAACATGAAGAAGTATCTGGGGCCGGAAGTGGCGAAGTGGGAAGTGCCTCTTGAGCCGAGGCCGCAGCACTGGGACCGGCGCACAGAGATCACCACGCCGCTGCAGACCCCCGGAGCGTATTTCGTGGAAGCCGTCATCGAGGGCGGCAACCGCGTCGGCTGCATCGTCTGGCTCACCGATACGGCCATCGTGCACAAGCAGGGCATCGATGAACAGCAGTACTACGTGACCGATGCCGTGAGCGGCGCTCCCGTCGGCAAGGCGACCCTCGATTTCTTCGGCTACCGGGTGGAACCACTCCAGAAGGCAGGCCGTCGGCAGATCAATGTGCAGACGCAGCGCTTCGCCGAATTCACCGACGAAAGCGGTCAGTTTTTCGGCAAGCCCGATCAATTCGGCAAGGACATGCAGTGGCTCGTGACGGCGACGACGCCGGAAGGCCGCTTTGCACACTTTGGGTTCAGCGCAGTGTGGTTTGCCGGGAAGGATCAGCAGGAATGGAATCAGCGGAAAATCATCACGGTAACCGACCGACCGGTCTACCGGCCTGGTCAGACCGTGCACTGGAAGGCGTGGGCCCGATTGGTGCGTTACGACGAACCCGAGGACCGTTCGCAGTATGGCGGTGCGAAGTTCACGGTCGCTCTGCTCAATCCCCGTGGCGAAACGGTTTTCGAGAAGGAGATGACCGCCGATGCCTTCGGTGGGATGGGGGAATCGTTTGCGCTCGATGCTGCTGCCGTCCTCGGGGTTTATCGGCTTGAGTGCAGGCATCCTGATGGGTTCGAGCAGGACGGCAGTTTCCGCGTCGAGGAATACCGGAAGCCGGAATTTGAAGTGAAGGTCGATGCGCCGGTGGAGCCGGTGGCACTGGGCGACAAGGTGGAAGCCACGGTGAGTGCGGCGTATTTCTTCGGGGCTCCGGTGACGGAAGCGACGGTGAAGTACAAGGTGCTGCGCAGTGCGCATGACGCGCGCTGGTATCCGGTGCGGCCATGGGATTGGTTTTACGGGTCTGGCTACTGGTGGTTTGGCTATGATTACGATTGGTATCCGGGGTTCCGCACATGGGGATGCCGTCCGCCGCTCTGGTGGTGGTGGCCGCAGCAGCAGGACCCGCCGGAAGTTGTCATGGAAAGCGAGGGCCGCATCGGTCCCGATGGCAAACTCAAAGTCGTCATCGATACCGCCACCGCCAAGGACCTGCACGGCGACGAAGACCATCGCTACGAAATCTCCATCGAAGTCACCGACGCCAGCCGCCGCACCATTCTTGGCAATGGTCAGGTCCTCGTGGCACGTCAGCCCTTCTCCGTAGTCGCATGGACCGACCGCGGGCATTACGAAACCGGGCAGCCCATCGAGGTCGGTGTGCGCGCCTTTTCACTCGATCAGAAGGGAGTGAAGGGCACGGGCCGCGTTGCTTTGCTCAAGCTCAGCTATGATGAAAAAGGCGAGCCGCTGGAACGTGAAGTGGCTGCCCATGATGTGACAACCGCGGAAGACGGATCGGTTTCCGTTCGTTTCAGTGCCAGCGAAGCCGGGCAATACCGGGTGGCGGCCAAAGTGAGCGACGCCCGTGGACGGACGCAGGAAGGCGGGGTCTTTCTGGTGGTGCGCGGCGGTGGTCACGACGGACGCAATTACCGCTTTGCTGCCCTCGAGATTGTTCCCGAGAAGCCCGAATACGCGCCGGGCGAGGAAGTGAAATTCCTTGTGAACAGCGAACGCGAAGGCAGCACGGTCTACCTGTTTATCCGTCCAAGCGCCGGGATTGCTCCGCGCCCGCAGGTTCTGAGGCTCGATGGGAAGTCGACAGAGTTGTCCTTCCGCATCGAGACTGGCGACATGCCGAATGTCTTCCTCGAAGCCTTCTCGGTGCGCGATGGCGTCGTTCACTCCGCGATCCGGGAAATTGCGGTGCCGCCTGCGAAGCGTCTTCTGCAGATGGAAGTGAAGCCGGAGGCCGACCGCTACCAGCCACGGGGCAGCGCAAAGCTGCAGGTGACGCTGCGCGACAGCGACGGTCGTCCCTTCCGTGGAGTTTCGGTGCTGACGGTCTATGACAAGGCGCTCGAATACATTTCGGGCGGCAGCAATGTTCCGAAGATCGGGGAATACTTCTGGAAATGGCGGCGGCAGCACCACAGCGCGGCCGATTCCAGTCTGGGCACAGCCTTTCCGTCGCTCAATCTGCCGCCGGATCAGCCGGGCTGGCAACCACTCGGAATCTTCGGCGGCGATGACGCAATTGTCCTTGGAGGAGCCATGATTCCCCGCGGCGGAGTGGCTACCCGCTTCAGCCGTTCTGGCGCAGGTCCAGTCGTCATGGCTGATGGCATGGCTGAGTTCGGAACGGCAGCCCCGATGGCCGCGGCGGTCATGGATGCAGCCCCGGAGGCGAAGTTCTCAGCCGACTTCGGGGCCGGGAAACTCAAGGCGATGCCCGGCAAACCGGGATCGGGTGCGGCAGGCGGTGGCGAGGATGCGGCGGCCCCGGTCATGATCCGCAGCGAATTCGCCGACAGTGCCTACTGGACGAGTCAGATCGAAACCGATGCGGAAGGGAAAGCGGTCGTTGAGGTGCCGCTGCCGGACAATCTGACGACATGGAAGGTGCGGTCGTGGGCCATGGCGCACGGCACAAGGGTTGGCGAAGCCGAAGCAGAATTCGTGACCGGCAAGGACCTTCTGCTGCGCCTGCAGTCGCCCCGCTTCTTCACGGAAAAGGATGAGGTCACGCTGAGCGCGAACGTGCATAGCTACCTTGCGGCCGCGAAGGATGTCACGGTGTCGCTGGAACTCGATGGCGATGCCCTTGCCCTCATGCCGGGAGCGGAAGCGCAGCAGATGGTCCGGCTCGAACCGGGCAGGGAAGCGCGCATCGACTGGCGCGTCCGTGCCCAGCGCGAAGGCAAGGCGGTCGTCCGCATGAAGGCGGTCACTGACGGGGCGAGCGACGCGGTCGAACAATCGTTCCCCGTTCATGTGCATGGCCTGCTCAGGACGGAGAGTTGGAGTGCGGCGATCCGGCCGGAGGGCACGGAAGCAAGGATTGCCTTCACGGTTCCGGAGGCCCGCCGTCCGGATCAATCGCGTCTGGAAGTCCGTTATTCGCCCAGCCTCGCCACGGCCATGGTCGATGCCCTTCCGTACCTTGTGGACTATCCATACGGATGCACGGAACAGACGCTCAATCGATTCGTGCCCGCTGTGATTGCCCGCAAGGCGCTCACGGATCTCGGGATCGATCTCGCTGCGGTGAAGGAAAAGCGCACGAATCTCAATGCGCAGCAGATTGGCGATCCACAGCAGCGCGCGGCACAGGGGAAGGACCCGCGCTGGGCGGAGCGGCATCCGGTTTTCGACGACCGCGAGCACAGTCTCATCGCCAAAACCGGACTCGAACGCATCACGTCGATGCAGAATGGCGACGGTGGCTGGGGATGGTTCAGTGGCGAGCGCGAGCAATCGTGGCCTCACACCACCGCCATGGTCGTCCATGGTCTCCAGCAGGCGCAGTCAGCCGGCATGGCCATCGTTCCAGGAACCATGGAACGCGGCGTGGCATGGCTCAAGGCACACGAGGAAAAGGAAACCGGCCGCATCCAGCGCTGGAAGCAGAAGAATCCGCCAGACGATGCGAAGAAGGAAGCCGATGCGACCGATGCCCTTGTGCGCATGGTTCTTGCGGAAGCAGGTGTCCGCAGCGATGCCATGGCGGGTTTCCTGTACCGCGACCGCAATGCCCTTCCGGTCTATGCCAAAGTTCTCACGGCCCTCGCCATGGATGCGGAAAAGCAGACGGAACAACGCGACATGCTCATCCGGAACATCGAACAATTCCTTGTGCGCGATGATGAGAATCAATCAGCCCGGCTCGACCTCCGCAATGGTTCGTTCTGGTGGTGGTGGTACGGCAGCGACATCGAAGCCAATGCCTTCTACCTGAAACTCCTCTCCCGCGTGAAACCAAAGAGCGCGGACGCCGCCGGGGTCGTCAAATACCTCCTCAATAACCGCAGGAATGCCACATGGTGGACGAGTACCCGCGACACCGCATTCTGCATCGAAGCCATGGCCGCCTACCTCAAGGCCACCGGCGAAAACGCCCCGGACATGACCGTCACCATCCTCGTCGATGGACAGCCGAAGAAATCCGTCCGCATCACAAAGGAAAATCTCTTCAGCTTCGATGCCAGCTTCGTCTTGAACGGCCCGGAAATCACGGCCGGAAAACATGAAGTCACCATCCAGCGCAGCGGCAGCGGACCGGTCTACGCCAATGTCTACGCCACCAATTTCTCGCTCGAAGACCGGATCAGCCGGGCGGGCCTCGAAGTGAAGGTGGACCGGACGTACTTCAAGCTCGTGGAACGCAAGGACGCCACTGCCCTCGTGAGTGGTTCCCGCGGCCAGGCGCTCAATCAGAAGGTCGCCAGATACGACCGCCTTCCTCTCAAGGACGGCGATGTTCTCAAGAGCGGCGAACTGGTCGAGGTCGAACTCACCCTCGAGAGCAAGAACGATTACGAATACCTTGTGTTCGAGGACCGGAAGCCGGCTGGCTGCGAACCCGACGACGTCCGCAGTGGGTATTCATGGGAAGGCCTCGGTGCCTACCGCGAGTTCCGCGACGACCGCGTCGCCTTCTTCGTCCGCTCGCTACCGATCGGAAAACACAATCTTTCCTACCGCTTCCGCGCGGAAACCCCGGGCAGATTCAGCGCCCTCCCCGCCACGGCTCTGGGCATGTACGCCCCCGAACTCCGCGCCAACAGCGACGAAATGAAACTCGGCGTCGCAGACTGAAAACCGCGCGCCCACCAGCAGGCAAAGCCTCCCGCCGCGTCCACCATGGGGACGGAGAGCGGGGTTGACTGTCCGTCAAGGTAAAGCAAACCGGGCCAGGCCGACGCAGGAATTACCCGGGTGACGAAAATTCCAGGATTCGGACGTGGACAGAAGGCGACCGCTTGTTCTAATGTCCCTGAAACTGAGCATTTTCCAGATCTCGCGACCAGAGATGAAGCCAACGTCCGCCGCCCTTCTGCTTGCCCTTGCCCTCATGGGTTCGGGAGCGTCGGCGTCGGAATCGGAAGTCACGACCGCTGGTTCTGCCACGCCCACCCCGGCAGTTCCTTCCCAGCCGGTGTCCGTTCCGGAACCGATCTGGTCGTCCGTGGCGGCTGCCGCAGCGATCGCCTTTCTCAGGCGCCGGAAGTGACGGATGCGGCCCGCACGGCAGATTGGATGAGGTGCGCCGCGCCACGCTTTTTGTTGCGCAGGCCAGAGAGTCTGGCTAGGAAGGCGGGCATGAAGGAGACATCGCATCGATTGGGGGAGGTGGCCGCGAGGCACCGTGCCGGAGAATCATGAAGCTTTTGGTAATCAGTGGGTTACTTGGTGCGGCAGGCGTTCTTTTCGTCCTGTGGTGGCTGCTGGCCGCCCTTGTGCGGCGCGGCCTGCGCTGGGCCGCCCGGAAATTCCCGATCCCCGATCAATTGGGCTCGTTCGGTGTGAGCAAGGAGGAAGTCAGCCGGAATTACCCGGCCCTGCGGGACGCCCTCGTGTCGCGTCTGCCCTTCGCTCCCCTGCGGCCAATCGTTTCCGCCGTCCTCAACCGGCGCGCAGAAGCCGTCATGGGCGGTGTCCTCGGCTTCATGCAGTCGCGTGGCTCCAGCCGGATCGACGGGGTCCTCGTGGCCGACTGGTTCCGGGACTTCGGGGCCGACCTGCTGGGTGGCTTTGCGGCGCGGGTGCTTGCTCCGTTTTTCCTGTATCTGGCGGGGATTCTGTTCCTTGCGGCGGGCGTCCTCTGGATCGTCTGGCGCTGATGCGGCCGTCGCCGGTCAGGGAGTCATGCCTTTGCCGGGATTTCCGGCGTGGGGAACTGCCGCAAAATGAATTGCGCGGCATGAGCGATTCCGGCAGGATTCGCTGAAACCGAGGGCGGGCTGCGACCGTCCGCCGCTGCAAGATATTCCTTTCCTCCCTGCCATGATGCTGAATCCTTTCCGCGCCGCTGCCTTTGTTTCGCTGCTTGCCGGCCTGTCCGCCCGGGCCGTCCCGGTGGCGCAGCCTGACGAATTCGATGCCCTCGAGGACGTGCCGCTCGTCGTGCCGGCTCCGGGAATCTTCGGCAATGATACTGCGGATTTCCTGGATACGACCCTCGCCGCCATCATCACCCAGCAGCCAGCCAATGGCACGCTGACACTCAATGCGGATGGCTCCATGGTCTACACGCCGTCACCCGGTTTCAGCGGAACGGATACCTTCCGGTACCAGGCGGTCGGTGTCCGGAATTTCGTGATCGACCGCGCACGGTCGGTCCTCAATGTGCGCCTGAGCGCCAATGTGAGCGGCCTCGGAACGGCTTCCGACAACAAGAATGGCCGGGTCGTGGGCACGGTGAAATGCCTGCTCAATCCAGCCGTCGCTCCCCTCCAGGGAATTCATGTCCAGGACATCGAGGCGGAACTGGACGAAAGAATCTCGCTGCGGCTCTCATGGCTCTTCGGCCTCGCCACCATCACGGGGGAAATCGATCCCACCAGGGCGACCGATCCGGATTACCTGAACATCACCATGGATCGACCCGGGCCGCCCGCAGTGGTGGCCGCCGGTGGATTGTTCACCCAGCCAGGAAATCTGTTTTCGGCCGTCGGCCGCGCGCGGACCACCGCCACGGGAGCCGCCGCGGCAGTGGAACTTCCGCCCACGCT
>CAZSDE010000196.1:0-6886 GCA_964605435.1 uncultured Akkermansia sp. | reverse complement strand
TGCCGGGGCTGGCGGGACTCAATGCAGCCGTCGTGGACAGCAAGGCAGTGCGGTTTGTGGTCGCTGCCAATGGCGTCGATGATATTCACATCTGGTACGACGGGCGGGGCGTGCTGCCGGATCAGGAAGTTCCGCTCGCGGGTCTCTGGATCACCCAGAATCCTCCGCCGGATTCCATTGTTTCCTTCATCAGCCGCGACCGCCTCGTCGCCCCGGGTGCTGCCGCAACGCTTTCGTGGATTGTGGCTCCGGATGCGACCTCTGTCACCATTGATCAGGGCGTCGGCAATGTTCTCGCGCAGACCACGGGCGGGGTCGGCAGTGCAGTCGTCAATCCCCTCGTCGATACGGTCTACACCCTTGCGGTCAATTCTCCGGCCGGACCGGAAACTGCCACCGTGCCGGTTGCGGTCCGTCCCATCGGATCATTTGCCGCCGACCAATTCATGGTCCTGCCCGGAACTCCCGTGAAACTGAGCTGGAGGGTCCGCCCGGACAGCGATCCCGTCATTTCCGGAGTCGGCAATGTCAGCGCCTTCACGGGTCCGGATGGCATTGGCAGCATCCTTGTCAATCCCCAGCAGTCCGTGGTCTACACCCTCACCGCGGCAGCCGGCGGACGCACGGAATCCGCCTCCGTGACCGTCATCATGCGGCCCGCGGGGACGCCATTCGCCATCGTCGATCTCGGCAGCATTGACGGACGGCCCGAGGCCGGTGCCCTCACCGGTGCCGTCATCGGTTCCGGTCTGAACAACACAAATGGACTCGATCTCACCGCGTTGCCGCTCGTCTCGGACACGGGCGTTCCCTTCACCATGTCGGTCGATGCCATCGATCCCACTGGCGTACCCATTGGCGCCATCGACTGGCGGGACCGGGGCGATTCCACCCTGACGACTCCGCTCGCTCTCCTCGCCGAGGATCACCTCAAGAATAACTCGGGCATGATCCGCCTGACCCTCGCGGGATTGCCCGCCGGAAAATGGAACTTTACCGGGTTCCTCATCGACTCGGTCAATTCCCAGTGCGGGGCCATCCGGGTGCTGGTAACCGATGCCGACCGCACGGCATTTGATACGGGGATTCTGGGCAATGCCTCGTGGGTCGGCCATCCGGCCAATACGGGGGCTCCGGGTGTCAATGGACTCAGCAGCAGTGTGGTCGACGCCAAAGCGGTCCGGCTGAGCTTCCGTTCCGATGGCAGCAATGATGTGCAGATCTGGTTCGATGGCTCGGCGGACACAGTCGACCGCGAGGTTCCCTTCGCCGGTTTCTGGCTCTATCAGGAAGGCGGCGGCCCGCAGTCGGTGCAGATTCTCTCCCTCGTGCCGGATCCCGCCGCCGGACGGGCAACGCTCACCTTCGCTTCCTCGCCCGGCGCCAGCTACACCGTGGAAGCCAGCGCCGCTCTGAACAACTGGACGAAGCTCAGCAGCAACGTCCCGTCGGCTGGTCCCACCACGTCCTTCACCGAGACCGGCATCCCCCAGGGAACCCTCCGCCGCTTCTACCGGGTCACCCGCAACTGAAGCCGTCCTCCGTCCCATCGGGCATTGCCACGCCGCCCCGGTTCCGGAGCTGGCGTCAACGCCGGGACCTGTCAGCCGATCGGGCCCTGCAAGGCAGGCACTCAGGCCATGAAAACCGGCATGAGAACGGGCAGGATGACCGGAAGGGGTCTCGTGCTGCCGTGCCTTTCTACCCACTTCTCTTCGATGCGCTTCATGCAGGACCTCAGGCGGTCCGCCGCAGACTCGGGATTCGTGGTGTCCAGATCGAAGTACATGTAAATCATGACTTCGTTTTCCGCGATGGGCGCCGCGAACAGGAGGTCGGTTTCCCGATCGCTTCTTTCTGGGTCAGTGTACGATTCCGGGACCAGCCGGAGCTTATCCCATTGAATCAGCGGAGGGTAATGCCCTGAGAGCGCTTCCCGGAACAATTTTGCTGCCCTCCGGGGATCCGAATACCTCTGCTTCAAGGACGCTATTTTCTCGATGATCTGTGGATTTGGCATGGCTGCAATTATGGTTCCACATACAAACCTCCGGGTAAAGCGAATTGTTGCGGGTTTAGTGTGTTTGCGGTATGGCCGTATTCAAGTGCCACGGCAAGCCCCTTACGGGTGGGCTTGCGGAGCATGGGAGCGATCCGACCGATCCGACGGGCGGTCGCTAAGAGGTGGGAGGCCGAAAAAAGCCCCACTCCGGGGTGATTTCCCGGAGTGGGGCGGTGATGGTCGGGCTGGCGGGATTCGAACCCACGACCTCTTCGTCCCGAACGAAGCGCGCTACCAAACTGCGCTACAGCCCGAAAGGGTGTGGGGCCCGATGGGGAGCATCGGGCCGGGATGTCATGATGGCTGGGAAGGTGGCGGTGTCAAATTGGGAATGGGGAGAAATGGGTGGGTGGATGAAGTGGAAGGCGGGTTGGATTGGGGGAGGCTGCTGCGGATGCGGAGGATGGCGTCGCGTTGCTGTTCAGTGACGGACGGGGAGATGGGGGAATGGAGGAGGATCTGGGAAGTTCCGTAGATCCATGAGGCTGTGATGAGGATGGCGGTGGCGATGCCGGCTGGGTGTGGCGGGGAGGCGGTGACGCGGGACAGGGCGGCGCGGTCCCAGAGGGTGTCGCGGTATTTTTGGAGGAAGCGGTAGCTGAGGATCCACTGGAGGACAGGGATGAGGTAGACCGGGGGGAGGCCGAAGCCTGATCCGGTCCATGCGAGGAAAGATCGTTTGAGGGCGGCCGGAAAGGCGAGTCTGGAGCCATCGCCGGCGAGGACGCGGAGGCCGAGGGCGGCTTTGCCCGGGGTGGTGCCGACGGTGGTGAGGAAGGCGGCTTCGGCGAGGATGAGGAGGGCCGGGCTGAGGATGAGGAGGGCCGTAGTGGGCTGGAGGAAGAGCCAGACATCGGCTGATCCGGAGGCAACAGCTGCGCTGGTGCAGGCAGCGCGGGCGAGGAGGAGGTCGAGTTGCCGTGCGAAGAAGCGCCGCCATGGGTTGGTTGGCGGAGCCGCTTCGCCCTGCGGGAGCGGGCGTCCGGAGTCGCTGCGGGACGCTGGGTTGAGCCACGGGGTTGGCGGTGGATTTTCGCCGTCGGAGTTGTCGGAATGTTCCGGGAGCGGGGGTGGCGAGGCTTTGGCGAAGCGGAGCGAGGAATTGAGGGATGGTTCGGCCGAGAGGGGCGTCCATGCGGGCATGGCTTCGTGCCATACGAGGGAGTCTGCGGCGATTTCGCCGTCGTCGAGCATTTCCTGGAGCCGGAAAACGGGGAAGGGGCCCGTGCGCTGCTGGTTCTTGAGGACGAAGACTTCCATGATGGGGGAGGAACGGACGGCGGCGGTGCGGCGCAATGGGAAATCGGGTTTTGTGGCAGGGCGGGCAATCTGCGCTGGCCAGAGCGGGTGGGCTGAGTTTTGGTGATGCTTTATGCAGTCTGATGAATTATCGCAGTTCGACCGTCCTGTGGAACGCCGTGGCACCGGCAGTCTGAAGTGGTCGCGTTACGAGGGCCGGGATGTGCTGCCGATGTGGGTGGCCGACATGGATTTTGTCTCGCCCGAGCCGGTGCTTGAGTCGATCCGGCGGCGATTGGATCACGGGGTGCTGGGGTACAGTGTGGCGACGGCGGAAGCGGTGGAGGCGGTGCTTGGGTATCTGCAGTCGGTTCATGGCGTGGACGCGGAACCGGGCTGGCTGGTGTGGCTGCCCGGGATGGTGCCGGCGCTGGCGATGGCGGCGCTCATTGCCGGGGAACGCGGGGATGCGGTGATGACCTGCACGCCGGTGTATCCACCGTTTCTGAAGGTGCACCGGGATGCGGGGCGGGAGTTGGTGACGGTGCCGCTGCAGCCGGGAGACGATGGGAGGTACCGGTTTGATTTCGAGGCGATGGAGCGGGCTGTGACGCCTTCGGTGAAATTGTTTCTGCTGTGCAGTCCGCACAATCCGGTGGGGCGGGTCTGGAGCCGGGGCGAACTCGAGCAGCTGGTGGATTTCTGCGAGCGGCACGATCTGCTGCTGTGTTCCGATGAGATTCACTGCGATCTCCTGCTCGAGCCGGAGGAAGCGATGCATTGCACGGCGCTGCGGCTGGACGACCGTCTGCGGAAGCGGCTCATTGTCCTGATGGCTGCGAGCAAGACGTATAATGTGGCTGGGCTGGGGCTGTCGTTTGCGGTGATTCCGGATGCGGCGCTGCGGCGGAGATTTCAGGCTGCCAAGAACACGCTGGTGGCCGAGACGAGTCCGCTGAGTTTTGCCGCCACGGCGGCGGCTTACCGGCACTGCGAGGCATGGCGGCAGGCCCTCTGCCGGTATCTGCGCGGCAACCGGGATCGGCTCGCCGACTTTCTGGCCGAGCGCTTTCCACAGGTCGTGCTGCCGAGGATCGAGGCGACTTATTTGGCGTGGCTGGATGTGCGTGCCCTTGGCTACGAGCATCCGGCGGCGCATTTCGAGTCGCGCGGACTTGCTCTCAACAACGGGGCGGACTTCGGGGCGCCCGGCTTTGTGCGGCTGAATTTCGGCTGTCCGCGGGTCACGCTAGAGGAAGGCCTCGGTCGCTTTGCGGCGGCGGTGGGCTGAACCCGGGCCGGGACATTCATGATATGACGGCTTCCGGCGGCATGTCCTTTGCGGTGGAGGAAGTCAGGTTCCACCATGCGCTGCTGGAGACGCGGCTGCCCTTCCGTTATGGGATGGTGAGCATGGAGCGGGCTCCGCATGTGCTGGTGGAGGTGCGGGTGGCCGCTGGAGGACGTCAGTGGCTGGGGATGGCTGCGGAGACCCTCGTGCCGAAGTGGTTTGTGAAGCAGCCAGGGACGAGTCACGCGGAAGACGTGAGGGACATGGGTGTGGTACTGCGGCATGCGGCTGGACTGGCCGTGGGTGGCTGGGCGGATTACGGGGCATGGTGGCGCCGTCTCTATGATGGGCAGCGGGGCATGGTGAGTGAACCGGCCTATCCGGCCTTGCTTGTGCAGATGGGAACGGCCCTGCTCGAGCGTGCGGTGCTGCATGCGCTCGGGAGGAGCTGCGGACTGAGCCTCGGTGGCATGCTGCGGGACGGCCTGCTGGGACTGGAACCGGGCACGATGCGCGCAGTTGGTCCGGCTGGTTCATGGGAACGCTATCTGCCGAAGGTCTGGCCCGGGACGATCACCCTGCGGCATACTGTGGGGTTGAGCGATCCGTTGGTGGCGGCCGATGTGACGCACCCGGTGGCCGACGGACTGCCGCAGACACTGCAGGAGAACATCGGGGCATTCGGTCTCACGCATTTCAAGATCAAGCTGTCCGGGCGGCGGGAGGAAGATGCCGGGCGGCTGCGCAGGCTAGCCTCGGTACTTCCGGAGGGGGCGCGCTTCACCCTTGATGCCAACGAAAACTATCCCGACTTCCGGGTTTTCCGGGAGCATTGGGAAGGCTGGCGGGCCGATGCCGTGCTCGGGCCATGGCTGGAACGCGGATTGCTGTTCGTGGAGCAACCGCTCGCGCGGGAACGTTCGCTCGACAGCGCCGCCGGCGAGGCCCTCGCCGCATGGGATCATCATCCCCCTGTGATCATTGACGAGGCCGATGCCTCCCTCGACGATCTTCCCCGGGCCTTGCGTCTCGGCTACGCCGGAAGCAGTCACAAGAACTGCAAGGGAATCGCCAAGGGGCTCGCCAATCTCGTCCTGCTGCGCCACGGCGGCGGAATTCTCAGCGGAGAGGATTTGTCCAACATTCCTCCGGTCGCCCTGCTTCAGGATCTCGCCGTCATGGCCGAATTCGGAATTCCGCACGTCGAGCGCAACGGACATCAGTATTTCCGCGGAACGTCCCGGTTCCCCCGTGGCGTGGCGGAGCACCTCGTGGAAAGCTATCCGCGGCTTTTCCGCGACGGTGGACCGAGCGGAGCCGTCCTGCAGATCACCAAGGGCGAATTGGAAACGGCTGATCTGGCCGGGAAGCCCATGGGATTGGCGTGGGAGCTTGTCCCCGATGGGTTTGTGGAGGGATTGCCCTGAAGGCGAGTTGAAGAACCAGACCCGCACCGGGAAATCGGTTCCTTGCGCTACGCACTTGCGGAGCCGCATTTATGGAAAATAGCAATTTTTCCATTTCCATTTAAACAATCTTCGTTTTTACTGGAAGTTCAGCTGGCTTAACTACGGCTGAAAATTGTAACGTTCCCTTATAAATTCAAACCGAAATCAGAGAGCATGCGACTTCAGGGTAAAGTGATTGCTTTGGCGAAAGGCGGGCCGGGTTCTGAGCGGGCGGTATCGCTTGAGACGGCCAAGGGGGTGAAGGAAGCGTTGGAGTCGCTTGGTGCGAAGGTGCTGGAGGTGGACGTGGCGGGGTCAGGGATGGAGGTTCCGGCTGGGACGGAAGTGGTTTTCAATGTGATTCATGGGACGTATGGGGAGGATGGGCAGCTGCAGCGGGAGCTGGAGGAGCGTGGGGTGGCGTATACTGGGGCGGGCTCGGTGAGCAGTGAACTGGCCTTTGACAAGGCGCGCAGCAAGGAACGCTTTGTGGCGCACGGGGTACCCACGCCTGCTTATCAGCTGCTGTCCCTTGAAGGTGCGGCTCCTGAGGATGTGAAGATTCCGGTACCATTGGTGATGAAGCCGCTGCGGGAGGGATCGAGTGTGGGGGTGCACATTGTGCGGGACGCCGGGCAGTTGGCTGCGGCGATTGACGATCTGAAGCGTTTTGGAGGCGAGGCCCTTGTGGAGCCCTTTATTGAAGGCAAGGAACTGACGGTGGGGATTCTGGGCGACGAGGTGCTTCCGGTGGTGCACATTCAGCCGCGGGATGGATTTTACGACATTGCCAACAAGTATCCCTGGCTGACCGGGAAGGGTGGCAGTGATTACTTTTGTCCGGCT
>CAZSDE010000195.1:0-6915 GCA_964605435.1 uncultured Akkermansia sp. | reverse complement strand
AGCCGCTTTCGTTTTTGAGGGCGAAGTCGATGTAGGCGCGGCCGTAGAGACCGCCGTCCTGTTCTACGGCGATGGCGTCGTCGATGAGGCGGAGAGCGGTGGCTTTGTCCGGCCCATCGATTCTGCCGGTCAGGAAGATGGGGGCGAGGGCATTCTGGGCGAACGGCTTGGGGTTCCGGAAGAAGGGATTGTTGAGCGGGCCGCTGGTGACATGGTCGAGTACCCCGAGGCAGGCGAGTTCGGAATCGACGCTGGCGGCATTGACCTTGAGGGGTTCCGGTGGGACTTCCTGGCCGGTGCGGGGGTCGCGGCCGGGAGGTTTTTCACTGATGCGCAGGGGGACGCCGCGTACGGGGACGAGGACGCGTTTGCTGGCCTTGATGGCAATGTTGCCCTCCTTGGGGACGCTGCCGATTTCCCACCAGCGGCGTTCCGTGAAGACAGCGCGGAGGGGAAGGTCGATTTCCCGGAAGAACTGGTCGCGTGTGATGGTTTCGGTGGCGGGGCACTTGAGTGCGACGAGATTGGCGGCGGGAATGCTGCGGGCTTTGGCGTAGTACTCGGCGACTTCCTTCGAGTCCGGATGGTTTTCGTTATATATGACGACCGTGGCAGGACGGTAATCGAAAATGGCCGTGTCCTGGGCTGACGCGGTGGCAGCCAGCACGAGCACAAGCATGGTCCATGCGGGGCGGAGGAATTTCACAGGCATGCAGAGTAGTACGGGTCTGCGATTCTGCCAGGACGGTCTTTCCGGAAATCTGCGCGGACGGAAGCGGCGAGCGGGTGGGGGTTCACCCCGCATTCACGTTATCGCTCTGCTTTGCATGCGAGGGACGTGGCCCGGAGAATGCGTAGGTCTATCTTCCCCGCTGAACAACCCCCAAGCTACCTGTCATGAAATCCTCCCGCCGCCGTTTTCTCCGTGGTTCCCTTGCTGGCGCTGCGTCTCTGTCCGTTCCGATGAGCACGTGGGCCCGTCCCATCGGGGCCAATGACCGCATCAATGTGGCGGTGATCGGTGCCCGCGGACAGGGTGGTGGACACTATGGGGACGCGCTGCGCAATGCGCATGGAGGCCAGGCCATGGCCGTCTGCGATGCCGACATGGCGATCGTGAATCAGCGCAAGGAAGCGGCCGACAAGGCATCCGTAAAGGTGGAGGGTTACCAGGATTACCGTAAGCTGCTGGAGAACAAGGATGTCGATGCCGTCATCATTGCCACGCCGAATCATCTGCATTCGCTCATTGCCATTGCTGCGCTCCAGGCCGGCAAGCATGTCTACGTGGAGAAACCGGTCAGTCATAACATTCACGAAGGCCGCCTGCTTGCGGAACATGCCCGGCGGCATCCGGAGCTGATCTGCCAGCATGGCATGCAGCGCCGGTCCGACGAGACCTGGGTGAAGATCATGGAGTTTGTGAAGACGGGAGCGATTGGCAAGCCAGTGGTTTCCCGCGGATTCTGCTACAAGAAGCGCGAGAATATCGGCAAGGTGAGTGGTCCCCAGCAGCCGCCGTCCACGGTCGATTACAGCCTCTGGTGCGGGCCGCGGGAGATGGAGCCGGTCAACCGCAAGCAGTTTCACTATGACTGGCACTGGCAGTGGGCGTGGGGCAATGGGGATATCGGCAATCAGGGCCCGCACCAGCTGGATGTGGCCCGCTGGCTCCTTGGCGACCCTGAGATGCTGCCAGAGCGTGTCATCAGCATCGGGGGCCGCTTTGGTCTTGATGATGACGCCACCACGGCGAACACGCAGATTGCCTTCTATGATTTCAAGCCGATCCCGATGATCTTCGAGGTCCGCGGGCTTCCGCAGAGCGACATGAATTTCCGTGGCCGCATGGACCGCTACAAGGGAGTTGTCGACATCGGCAACGTCCTTGAATGCGAAGGCGGCTACGTGGCCGAGGGGAAGGCCTATGACAAGGACGGCAAGGAGGTCGCCAAGTTCAACAAGAACGATGGGGCTGGACATCGGCGCCACTTCTTCGATGCCATCCGCAAAGGCAAACTGGAGGCTACGCACGACGCGCAGACTGGGCACCAGGCTGCTTCCCTTGCCCACATGGCGAATCACAGCTATCGTCTCGGCAAGGTCACGCCGCCGGATCAGATCCGCGAGCACCTGAAGGCCAATCCGCTCTTCACGGAAACCTTCGAGCGCATGCTCACCCACCTCAAGGACAACAAGCTGGAGGCTGAACTCTCGAAGATCACGGTCGGCCCCATGCTGATGATCGATCAGAAGACTGAGAAATACGTGGGTGAGTTTGCCGCTGAAGCCAACGCCCTCGATATGGAAGTCTACCGCAAGGAGTTCAGCCTGCCTTCGGTGTGAGCCTGTAGCGGCAGGGATCGGCAATCAAATCGACTCCATTCATTGGGGCGGCTCGGGCCAACGGTTCCGGGCCGCCCCATTTGTTTTCCGTCAGTTGTCCGCGGGAGGACACGGGCAAGTGGGTCGCCGACTGCTCCTGCGGCAAAACAAAAAGAGCGGCGATGCAATTATTTTCGTTTCCATCGCCGTATTTTCGGCTAAGCTGCATGCATGAATACAAAACCTCCACATGATTCCCTGATTCTCGCCGCAGATGAGATGCAGAACCTGAACCGGCGGCGGAACTTTCTGCGGACGGCCGGGTCGGCCTCTCTGCTGAGTCTTATTGCGATGGAACCGGCTACGGCGCAGTTGAAGGTGCGCCTTCCGGAGCCGTCTGCGGAGACAACGCCTCCGGAATCAGGGACGAGGCCGCCGCCGTCGTCGACGAAGCCAGGCGCTGGAAGCTCTGGTGCGGGAACCAGCCCGGCGAAGCTCTGCATCAAGGCCCTGCCGGAGACCTCCAAGCTGGCTGCGAAGGACCTGCGGCTCACGGAGATTGGAGGCACCCGCTACAATCTGCTCTTCCAGGCATGGGATGGGCCGAAGCATGCGCCTGCCGGGATGGTTGCTGCGAAGCTCAGAGTGGTCTCGCAGATCTTCAAGTGGGGGGGCCGCCTTGAGGGGTATCCGGGGATCACCGCGGACATGCACGTCGGCTCGCTGCTTGGGCAGATCGTCGGCCGCAAACTGGTCTGCACGCCGGAGACGCTGGCGAACTCACCTGCCGCCGACAGCGGGTGGATTCTTGCGGATCACGGTGCGGAGAACCTCTACAACACGTCGCATTACTACCGGTGGATCACGAGTGAGGGAAAGGTGAAGATCGAAAGAGAAGGGGAAGATTTTGTCTTCAAGCGGACGGACCTCTCCCTGAGTTTCTTCCTCACGACATTGTCCTACCGGATTGGTACAGAGCCGCCCAAACCTCCCGACAAGTCGCACATCGGCAAGCTCGTGGAGACCGGAACGCTTGCTTTTGGTCTTTCCCTCCGGGTCGTTTCGGCGATATGATCGTCTAAATATCATGAATACCAAGACCAATTCCGCAAATCGGTTCCTTTGGCTGCTGGTGGCTTTGCTGCTGCCATTTGCGGCTGTGGGGGTTTATTTTCTGGCACAAGAGGGCCGCAACGAGGGGCGGTACCCGGGGTCACCTTCGGCGGTGGCGGCCCGACCGGCGGCTCCCGTTTCAGAAGATGAGGGGGTGAAAGAATTGCAGTTGCCCCCGGCGGCGGCTCCCAAGTCCAGAATCGAGACCCTTGATCAGCTCGTGGGCCGGTTTGCGGAAGGTTCTCTTGAAATGGTTGACGAGGAATGGAGCCTCAACGGAATGACGATCGACAGTTTCGAGATGACGGAGGAGGAATCGACGGCCGTCCAGGGCGTGCTCAATGCTGCCCGGACGGAGCTGATGGCGGCGGCCCAGAAGCATCTGGCACCGGATCCTGAGCGGACCACGGAAAAACAGCAGGCCTTCCTCATGAAGCCGTTTCCGGGGGAAGGGGCGGCGCTGCGGGCAAGAATGATGGACGGCATCACGGAGGTGCTGGGGGCCGAGCGTGGCCGGCAGTTCAGCAGCGCGTTTCCGCAGCAGAGTTTCTGCGGCGATTTCGGGAATCTTGAGGTCCGGATGAACGTGACGCCACATGTCATTGCGGACGGGACGGGCCTTGTGGTGAGCTATCAGTGCTTCCGGCCTTCCGATGGGAGCCGTTGGGGTTCTGGCCACATGGGACTCAGCGAGCTGGAGAAAAGCATGGGGCTGAAACTTGAAATCGAGTAGGATGGCAAGCTAGGGAGCCGTCTCAGCCGGGGAGGCTGGTGGCACGGTCTGTCCGGTGGCCGCTGATTTTCTCCGGGGCCCTGTGCCGGTTCCCGGGGTGGCAAGCGGGAACGGGGGCCGGGACCGAGAAATCCTTCCGGAAATCGCTTTTCTTCCGTCTGCGGCGCGTAACATCGGGGTATTCTGCCGACCCATTTTCCCATGAAACACCTTCGCGAACTTCAGGACGACCGTGAGATGCTGACGATGCTGCCTCCGCATGTGCGCGGGCGTGTCATGAATACGATTCAGAACGTCACGGTACTAGAGAAGGAGCCGGGACTTGGGGTGATTCAGTTTGATCTGCTGAGCCGGCTCATGAAGGACCGCATCATTTTTCTTGGTGAGCAGGTCTCGGATCCGCTGGCGAATTATCTGATCGCGCAGATGCTGTACCTGCAGATGCAGGATCCGGGGAAGGACATCAGCATTTACATCAACAGTCCAGGGGGAAGCGTCACGGCTGGGTTGGCGATTTACGACACGATGCAGTTTGTGACCTGTGATGTGAACACGTACTGCATGGGAATGGCGGCGAGCATGGGAGCGGTGCTGCTGTGTGCGGGCACCAAGGGCAAGCGGTACTGCCTGCCGAATTCGCACGTCATGATTCACCAGGTGAGTGGCGGGGCCCAGGGAACGGCCAGTGACGTGGAGCGGACCGTGGAATTCATGTTTGGTCTCAAGAAGCGTCTCAATCACATCATTGCGCATCACACTGGCAAGACGGCCGAGCAGGTCGAGCGGGATGCCGACCGGGACAAGTACATGTCGGCGGACGAGGCCTGTGCCTATGGCTTGGTCGACAAGGTTCTCCAGAACAAAAAGGAACTGGCGGGGGGGCAGTCCCAGGCGTAAGCTGCGCACGTTCCCCCTGAACCTGACCACCTCATGGCACGCGCGACGAATCTGACCATGTGTTCTTTCTGCGGAAAGAGCCACTCGGAAGTAAAAAAGCTCATTGCGGGGCCGGGGGTGTACATCTGCGATGCGTGCATCGGGGTGTGCAGTGACATTCTTGAGAAGGAACTGGCGGCGGAACATGCGGATCCGGATGCGCCCCCGCCGCTTCCGAGGCTGTCGGTCCCGCGTCCGGTCGAAATCTACCGTCACCTTGAGAACTATGTGATCGGTCAGGATCATGCCAAGAAGGTGCTGTCGGTGGCGGTGCACAATCACTACCGGCGCATTCAGCAGACGATGCAGCATGAGGAGAACGGTTCGCCGTTTCAGAGGGCGGCGGAGCGTTATCCGGATGTGGAACTGGAGAAGAGCAATGTGCTGCTGATTGGACCGACGGGCAGCGGCAAGACGCTGCTGGCGCGGACCCTTGCGAGGATGCTGGGAGTGCCGTTCAGCATTGCGGATGCGACCACCCTGACGGAGGCTGGCTATGTGGGGGAGGATGTGGAGAACATCATTCTGAGGCTCCTGCAGGCAGCGGATTTCGATGTGCGCCGCGCGGAAATGGGGATCATCTACATTGATGAGATCGACAAGATCGGGAAGAAGTCCGAGAACGTGAGCATCACGCGCGATGTCTCGGGCGAGGGAGTGCAGCAGGCACTTCTCAAGATGCTGGAGGGAACGATCTGCAATGTGCCGCCCCAGGGTGGACGGAAGCACCCGCAGCAGGAGTACATCCAGGTCAATACGGCCAACATCCTCTTCATCTGCGGGGGGGCCTTTGTGGGAATCGATCAGATCATTGCCCGGCGTACGGCGAAGAATACGGTCGGCTTCGGTTCGCTTGAGGAAAATGCCCAGCGGTCGAAGGCGGCCCGGGAGGCGAGCGTGCTGCGGAAAATCACACCGGAGGACTTGCTGACCTTCGGACTGATTCCTGAATTCATTGGCCGGCTCCCGGTCATCAGCACGCTGGAACAGCTCACGGAAGAGGACCTGCTGAGGATTCTGACGGAGCCGAAGAATTCGCTGATCCGGCAGTACAGCAAGCTGCTCTCGCTGGATGGGGTGGAACTGCAGATCACGCGGGACGGTCTTCAGGCGCTGGCGGCGGCTGCCCTCAAGCGTGGCACGGGGGCGCGGGCGCTGCGGTCGATTCTCGAGGAAATCATGCTGGAGATCATGTTCGAGGTACCGGGCCGGGACGACGTGAAGAGTGTGGTCATCAACCGTGCCACGGTGGAGGAACGGAAGCCTCCGGTGATCCGCAAGGGCCGCCGCAAGAGTCAGGATGCGGCCTGATGGCTGGCGGCGGGCCTTTTCCCATGAGGCTTTGTTGTTCTGCCGCCGCAGCTGTCCAGCAGTCTTCCCTGCGGGATGCAACTCCCGGTTTGACTAGCCCGGGGCAGTGCATACCTTCGGCCCCTCCTTTCCCGGATCCAGGTCCATTCGTGTCCGCGTGCTGCGGCAGAGCTGTGCCATCCGATTCATCACCAAACCTAACAAACCACACACAACATGCCTGCCAAGAAAGCCGCCGCGAAATCCTCCGGCAAATCCACGAAATACGTTTACACCTGGGGAGCTGGCAAAGCCGATGGCGACGGCTCGATGAAGGCCCTGCTCGGTGGCAAGGGAGCCAACCTTGCGGAAATGACGCGCATTGGGCTGCCGGTGCCTCCCGGGTTCACGATCACGACGGAAGTCTGCACGTATTTTTATGCGAACCGGAAGTCGTATCCGGTCACGCTGCAGTCCCAGATGGAAGCTGGGGTGAAGAACATGGAGAAGATCATGGG
>CAZSDE010000194.1:0-6932 GCA_964605435.1 uncultured Akkermansia sp. | reverse complement strand
GTATTACTATCAGCCCGATCCGGCGGGCACTCCGGTGGAAGTGCTGGCCACGGCCACGAGCCGTCAGAAGGCCGGTGATTTTCCGCAGGTCTTCGTGGTGAAGCATCCGAAGACGCGGATTGCGGGGCTGACGCTGGGTCATGATGGCCGGGCGCATGAGTTGCCGCAGTACAAGACACTGCTGCTGAATGCCGTGCAGTGGACGTCGGGTAAATGATGCGGTCGGCCGCGGTTGCTGCTGCTTTCTCCGGTGCCTGGTCGGAGGGTGGCGGGGCTCGGGAAGTCAGTCCTCCAGAAGAAATCGGTCATGAACTTCCGACTCCTGCTGCTGTTTGTGCCTTCTTTTCTTCCGGCGGTGGCTGGTGCGGGCCTCGTGCTGCGGTCGCCGGGGGATTATGAAGTGGTGCAGCAGGGGGCGGATGGCTGGGCTGCGGTGCGGATGGCGGGTCGGGTTGATGCCGGGGACGGGCCGCTGGAAGTGGAGTGGCGTCTGGTGGAGGAAGGCACGGGAACCGAGGGTTGGACGCGGACGCTGGTGGACGTTTCCGGGCAGGAGTTTTCCGCGGAGCTGCGGATTCCGGCGGGTGGATGGTATCGTTTGGAAGTAAGGAGTGCGGCGGGTGAGGCGGCGGTGCCTCATGTGGGTGTGGGGGAATTGTTTGTGGTGGCGGGGCAGTCGAATTCGGCGAATCACGGCGAGGAACGGCAGGAAACGAAGACAGGGAAGGTGGCTGCCTTCGATGGTACCGGTTGGCGGCTGAGCCGGGATCCGCAGCCGGGTGCGAGTGGGGAAGGCGGGAGTTTTCTGCCGGTGTTCGGCGATGCGGTGGTGGCGGAATTTGGTGTCCCGGTTGGTCTGGTGGCGTGTGGCATCGGGGCCACCAGTGTGCGGGAGTGGCTGCCGGCCGGGTCGGTTTTTCCGAATCCGCCGACCATTGAGAGTCGGGTGGGGAAGCGTGAGGATGGGCAATGGGAGAGCCGGGGCGAGGCCTGGGAGATGCTGCGTGCGCGGCTGCAGCGCCTTGGGCCCGATGGATTCCGGGCCGTGCTGTGGCATCAGGGAGAGAGCGACGCCAATCAGGCTGATGCCAGCCGGACTCTGCCGGGTTCGCTTTACCGGGAGTTTCTCGGGAAGCTGATCGAGGAATCCCGGCGTGCCGCGGGCTGGGAAGTGCCGTGGTTCGTGGCGCAGGTCAGTTATCATGTGCCGGGCGACGAAGGTTCCGAGGATATCCGGGCGGCGCAGGCGTCGCTGTGGAAAGACGGACTGGCGCTGGAGGGACCCGACAGTGATGCCCTGCGCGGGGAATTCCGCGATGGGGGCGGCAAGGGAGTGCATTTCAGTGGTGCCGGGCTGCGTGAGCATGGAGCACGCTGGGCGGCGAAGGTTTCGCCGTGGCTCCATCGGCAGCCTGGAGTTCTGCCGGCCGGACTTGTGCTCGATCTCGATGCCGGGAAGGGAGTGACGCGGGACGATGCGGGACGGGTGGCGGCCTGGCGCAGCGTGGTGCCCGGGGGCACTGTGCGGGAATTTGTGGCGCGGGATGAAGGCCGGGCCGAAGCCGGGTCGGGTCGGCCGTTTCTGGTGCGCGATGCCGACGGTGTGCCTGCCGTGGAATTCCGGCAGCAGGAACTGGTATGTCTGGATGAAGATGCGTTTGATGAGCTGACGCAGGGGTCGGGCTGCACTTGGGTGGCTTTGCTGCGGCCGTATGCGCAGCGTGAGGGGCTGAAGGATGTGAATTCGTTTTTCGGGAATCTGCGCAACGGTGGTTTTTACGAGGGTGTCTGGGGATGTCTGACGGACGACAACCGGATCTGGTGGGGACCGCGCAATGGGCAGTCGTTCGGGCGGTTTGATGGGAACAATCCGCAGTTGCTTGGTCCGCAGCTTCCCGGGGACCGGTTTTCCGTGGTGGCTGGCAGAATGGGGGCCGGGACGGGCAAGGTGAAGTGCGAACTGTTCGTGGGCGGGCCGGATTCCGTGGCCAGTGCCGAGGTCGGGATTCATGCCGGGGCGAATGCGTCGAAGCTGGCGATTGGTCAGGAACGCGATGCTGTGGAGCATCCGGGGCAGGAATCATTCGATGGGGAACTGGCTGGGCTGGTGATGTTTGCGAGGGCTCTTGACGATGGGGAACTGGCGTCGGTGATGACCCGGATGCGGCTCGGGAGGGAGAAGCCGCGGAAGATTCTGTTTCTGGGCAACAGCATCACGCTGCACGGGCCTGCTCCGGAGATTGGCTGGGAGGGGAACCATGGCATGGCGGCTTCGGCTCCTGAAAAGGACTACGTGCACCTTGTGGTGCGTGGCCTTGCGGAGAAGGGGCGTGCGGCTCCGGTCGCCGTGGTGAAGAACATTGCCGGCTTTGAGCGGGGCTATCGTTCATGGGATGCGGCGAAGGAGCTTGACGGGGAGATCGCCGAGGGAGCGCGGGAGGTCGTGGTAGCGGTGGGTGAGAATGTTCCGGCGCTCGCGCATGCCGATGACGAGTCTGCCTTTGCTGAGGCATTCCGCAGGCTGCTCGCGGAGGTCAGCCGCGACGGTGCGAGGGTTTATGTGAGGAGCTGTTTCTGGCCCGATGCGGTCAAGGATGGCATCATGCAGCGCGTGGCGCGGGAAGCTGGGGCGGTCTTTGTGGATGTGGCCGGGATTGGGCGGAATCCGGCGCATGCGGCGCGATCCGAGCGGGCCATTGCGCATGACGGGGTGGCGGGTCATCCGGGGGACCGGGGCATGCAGGCGCTGGCCGATGCGATCCTTGCGGCCATGCGGGGAAAACCGTGACTTCCGGTCCTGGGCTGAAAACTTTATGCGATACCATTTTTCTCTCCGGGTTCTTCTGATTCTGCTCGCCGTCACGGCTCATGATCCTGTCGTGGCGGCCGAGTCCGCGCCTGATCTGACGCGGCAGTCGCCGGTCGACCGGGAACTGACCTACAACCTTGGAGCGACGGGGCTGCGGGGCTGGATTTATTCGAAGCCGGCGACGCACTTTGATGGACTGCAGGGACGGACGACCGATGCCAGCCGGCAGATTCTCGTGACGCATGTGGGCGTGGGATCGCCTGCCGACGGAGTGGTGCGGGTGGGGGATGTCATTGTGGGCACGGAGGGCAGGGAGTTTGCCGGTGACGCGCGCAAGGAACTGGCGCGGTCGATTCAGCGTGCCGAGGCGGGGGAATCCGGTGGGGTGCTGCGTCTGCGGGTGCGGCGGGAAGATGAAGTGAGCGAGGCAGGACTCCGGATGGCCGTACTGGGGTCGTATGCGGCCACGGCTCCGTGGGATTGCGCGAAGTCGGCCAAGATTCTGGAGGCGGCCCTTGAGGTGCTGGCGCGGGAGAAGCTCGATCCCGGCGACTGGGCGGCTCCTGTCAGTGGCCTTGCCTTGCTGGCGGCCGGGCGGGAGGCCGATCAGGAAGCCGTGCGGAATCTGGCGCGGGCTCTGGCGGTGCGGATCATGGAGCGGGACATGCGGAGGGGTGACACGTGGGTGCAGGGCTACCGCAATCTGTTTCTGTGCGAGTACCACCTGGCCACGGGCGACGCGGGGGTGCTGCCCGCCATCCGGCGGGAATCCGGGCAACTCGCCCGCGGGCAGAGTCTTTACGGGACGTACGGGCATGGCTTTGCTGCGAAGACGGCCGACGGCAAGCTGCATGGCTCGATTCCGCCGTATGGTCCGGTCAACATGGCTGGGCTGCCTGCGAATCTCTCGCTGGTGCTGGCGCAGCGCTGTGGGGTCGATGATGCCGAGGTGACGGAGGCCGTGGAACGTGCTGCGGGTTTTCTGGGATACTTTACGGGCAAGGGAGCAATTCCCTATGGGGAGCATGAACCGTGGCCGTTTCATGAGAACAACGGGAAGAACTCGATCACGGCGGTTTTCTTTGCGGCGCATGGAGGGCGGAGTGAAGACGCGGCATTCTTTGCGAGGATGGCGACCGCGGGTCACCGGAGCCGGGAATGCGGGCATACCGGTCAGGGGTTCAGCTATCTCTGGAGTGCCCTTGGGGCCAATGCGGGCGGTCCGGCAGCCGCTGCGGCATTCTTCGCCGAGGCTTCGTGGCATCTTGATCTGGTGCGGCGGAGCGATGGCAGTTTCAGCTATGATGGCGGCGAGCAGTATGGTCCGGGGTCGACTGAAGACGGCACGTATTTCGGTGCGAGCAGCTACTACGGACTGAGTCCGGCGGCTTGTTATGTGCTGACGTATGCCCTGCCGCGCCAGAAGCTCGTCATCACCGGCCGGGGGCTTGATGCGAAGGCGCGGCTCAGTGCCGGCGAAGCGGCGGCGGCCGTGGCGTCCGGGCGGTTTGATCTCGATCGCCGGGAGAGATCCTTGGCGGAATTGATGGCTGCCTTCCGTGACTGGTCGCCAGTGGTGCGCAGCTGGGCGGCGGAGGAACTGGCGGGCCGTCCTGGGGCAGCGGGGCAGGTTCCGGAGCTGATCCGTCTGGCGGAAAAGGGTACGGTTCCGGAGGTGCAGGGTGCCTGCGAAGCGCTGGGATTGCTGAAGGCAGCGGATGCTTTGCCTGTGCTGGTGCAGCGGCTGGGGCATGACGACCGCTGGGTCCGCTACAAGGCAGCGGCGGCGGTGCGGGCCATGGGGAAGGCGGCGCTTCCCGTGCTGCCTGACTTGCTGCGTGCCCTGGCGGCGACTGCTGAACCGTTGCGGCCTGTGAACTGGCGTGACCCTGTGCAGATTGCGCATGGTCAGCTGGCGGCGGCTGTGTTTTCGGGTCCGCTCAAGGAGCATCTCGGGGAAGCTGATCCGGTGCTGCTGTATCCGGC
Source organism: uncultured Akkermansia sp. (assembly GCA_964605435.1). GTDB lineage: Bacteria > Verrucomicrobiota > Verrucomicrobiia > Verrucomicrobiales > V1-33 > V1-33. The sequence goes on along the minus strand of CAZSDE010000194.1, from coordinate 2,137 downwards.
GGTGCGGGCCGTTGCGCGCAATCCTGATGGGATGGCGCGGGCGACCCTGCGGGAATTCTTCGAGCATCGCATCACGCTGGAACAGGCCGTGCAGCTGGCTCCCGATATTCTCGAGGCTCTCGCCGAGCCAGGTCCGGCCGATACCATGTTCGGGAATGAGATCCGCATGGGCGCCTTCCGCGCGCTGACACGTTTCCGTTTCAGGGAAGGCATGGAGGCCGGGGTGGCCTTTGCGATGACGCAGGGCGGGCACGGGAGTGAATCGCGCACGGGAGAAATCATGGAAGCGCTGGCTGGCTATGGGAAGGCGGCGACGTCCATCATTCCGCAGTTGCGTTCGCTGGCGGAAATGTTCACGGCCCAGGTGAAGGCCGGTGAATTCCCCGGTGGGGAGCTGAATGAGCGCCGGGTTTCCGCGGTGCGTGAAGCGATCCGGAAGATCGAGGCGTCGGGTGACGCGCCGGAGCTGCGTTCGGTGCTCAAAGCGGAGTGAAACCCCGGGCTTTCCGTGGCGTATGGACAGGGCATGTCCGCAGCTCCGAATTTCTCTCTCGCCGGCCGTACTGCCCTTGTGACGGGCAGCACGACGGGACTTGGTCTGGCCATGGCCTTTGCGCTTGGGCGGGCCGGTGCGAGGGTCGCCATGAACTACCACCGCAATGAGGCGCGGGCGGAGGCCGCCTTTGCTTCATACCGGGCCGAGGGGCTTGCGGGGGGATTGTTCCGTGGCGATGTGACCAGTGAAACGGAGGTTCCGGATCTGCTCCGGCGCATTGGAGGGGAACTGGGCCCGGTGGACATTCTGGTGATCAATGCGACCCCGGATCAGCCGCATAAGCCTGTGGAGGAATATGACTGGGCTTTTTATCAGGAGATGCTGGACTTCTTTGTGAAGAGTCCCGTGCTGCTGACGAAGGGGGTGCTGCCATGGATGAAGCAGCAGCGCCGTGGCCGCATCATCAGCATCGGATCCGAGGTGGTGGCCCGCGGCGTCCCCAACTTCACTGCCTATGTGGCGGCCAAAGGCGGGCAGAATGGGTTTCACCGGAGTCTCGCCACCGAGGTGGCTCCGTGGGGCATCACCGTGAACATGATTTCGCCTGGCTGGATCCCGGTGGAGCGGCATGAGAACGATCCGCAGGATGTGAAGGACGGCTATCTGGCCGGGGTGCCGATGGGCCGGTGGGGTGTGCCCGGCGACCTTGCGGGGGCCGTGGTCTTTCTGGCGTCCGACAGCGCCTCGTTCGTGACCGGCCAGAATCTGCATGTGAATGGCGGAACCACTGTCCACTGAGAACCCTGACAAAGAAGCAATGCGATGAAACGGATTCCCTTTCTGATGACTCTGGGAGCCGGCCTTGTGGCCGCGGGTGAACGCAAGCCGAAGGAACTGCCGGTGCCTGGCGAGAGCTTTCTGCTGGAGGGGCGAGAAGCCTTTCTGATCCTGCCTGAGAACCGCGGTTCCGGCCGCACGCCATGGGTATGGTATGCCCCCACGCTCCCGGGCCTGCCGGGACCGGAGGAACGCTGGATGTTCGCGCATTTTCTGGCGGCGGGCATTGCGGTAGCCGGCATCGATGCGGGGGAATCCTACGGAAGTCCCGACGGCTGCCGGATTTACGATCGGCTGTATGCCGAGATGACCGGGAAGCGCGGGATGTCCGCGAAGCCTGTGATGCTCGGACGGAGCCGTGGTGGCCTCATGACCCTGAGCTGGGCGGTGGGGCGGCCGGATTGCTGCGGCGGATTTGCGGGGATTTATCCCGTGTGCGATCTGACCAGTTATCCCGGGCTGGCGAAGGCCTGCGGGGCCTTTGGTCTGAGCGAGGCCGGGCTGGCCGAGAAACTGCGTGAGCACAATCCGGTGGACCGTCTGAGCGGACTGGCGAAGGCGGGGGTCCCGTTTTTCGCGGTGCATGGGGACGTGGACACGCTGGTGCCGCTGGAGAAGAATTCCGGGGCGCTGGCCTCGCGTTACCGGGAACTGGGCGGGAGCATGGAGCTGATCGTGCCGAAGGGTCAGGGTCACAACATGTGGGAAGGATTCTTCCGCTGTGCCGAACTGGTCGCTTTTGTGAAGAAGCATGCAAAAGGGGTCGCTCCATGAAGCCTCGCTTTCTGCTGGCCGTGCTGGGCA
>CAZSDE010000193.1:0-6943 GCA_964605435.1 uncultured Akkermansia sp. | reverse complement strand
AATCTCCTCGACCCGCGCCCCCAGACGCTGCGTCTGCTCGGCCACCTTGCGCTCCAGCCTCGCCCGCTCAGCCGACTCAACCGCATCAATGCCCGCCCACTCGCTCTGCACCTCCCGCCCGCAGGCCTCCAGGACCGCCGCCGCTTCCTCCCGCGTCCGCCCACAGCGTTCCTGCACCAGCTCGCGGCACCGCCGATAGCTGGCCCGCGCCTTCGCCAGACCAGCCGCCGCCGCCTGCACTGCCGCATCGGACTGACGGTACGCATCACCCTTGAACATCCTCCCCGCCAGCGGCACCGCCCGGAATACTCCGGAAACACCCGCGGCTTCGGCCTGCTGCAGCGATTCCGCCGCCGCCCGCGCGGCCCGCTGCCCTTCCACAAACAAGGCATCCGCATCCAGACCCGCCGGAGCCTCACCAGCCGGCAGCACCTTCCCAAGCTTGCGCAGCGATGCCTCCAGCGGAGCCAGCACCTCGATTTCCTGCGCCGAAAGACTTTCCTCGGCCCGCGCCAGTTCCGCCACCGCCGCCTCGACCGCCACGTCATGATCCCGCTGCGCCCGCCGCTTCGCCATCTGCAGCGACCCCAGCCGGTTCTCCCGGAAATGCCGCGCCATCGCAGGCAGCTTCCGCTGCATCTGCGTCACCGCCTTCGCCAACCTCTGCCTCCGGCGTTCATAATGAGCCGTCATGGCCGCCTCCTCGGCCGCCAGTCTCCCCTCCACGGATGAGCGCCGCGATTCCACCTTCGCCTCGGCAGCTTTCACCGCTTCCCTCCCTTTCCGGTCCACCGCCCCACGCCGCATCCTCTGCTCCTTCAGAAACTCCGCCTCGCGCGCAGCCCACGCCCGCGACGTATCCAGCCACTCCCGCAGCAGATCGGTGGCGCGCTCCGCACCAGTTGATGTCAATTCACTCACAGTCATTCCTCAGTTTGCGCAGCAGCACATCGATATCCTCAATCACCGGCCGCACCTGGTTCACCATCGCCGGGATCGGCTCAAGATAATCATGCTCGAATTCACGAGCCTTCCCATCGTTCCACGACGCCCGGCACTGCTGCCACTCCACCATGAGATCCTTGAGCGACTGCTCCAGCAGCGATCCACTGGCCCGCGCACTCATACCGCACCTCCCTCACTCCTCGCCCCAAGCCAGCAGCCAGCGGTACACAGCCGCCCAACCGCCCATTCCGGCAAAGAATCTCGTTTCCGGCAATTCATGGCCACGCCTATACCCGCCGCCCCGCCCATCGGCAAACTGTAAGATGCCCGATCTGCTGACGCCCAGTCCCTCATGATGACGTCACCTTCCGCAGAAATGCCATCGTTTCCCGGCGGAACGATTCCATCGACCCCGGAGCCCCCAGCCCATGACCCTCCCGGGCCCACTCCACATAACGGCTGTCCCGCCCCGCCCCCCGCAGCGCCGCATCAAGGATCCTCCCCTGCTCCACCGGAACAATCGGATCAAGTGCCCCATGAAAAATCAGAAACGGCACGGAGGCCGCATCCACATGCATCACCGGCGACGCATCCCTCCGGTCCGCTGCCCGCTGCTCCTCCGGCTTCCCCCGCCCGATGAAATCATCGACCACATCCTGCACACTGCTGCCACCCAGCCGCAGCGCAGAAAAATCCCGCGTGAGATCACTGGGACCAAACACATTGATGACCGCGCTGACCCGGCTGGAATGACGCGCGAAGGCCACCGGACCAGCCTGCTGCCGCGTCTCCCGCAAGCCCAGGAGCGCCGCCAGATGCCCTCCCGCCGACGCCCCCAGCGCCACAATCCTGCCAGCATCAATCGAGAGCACGCCCGCATTCTCCCGCAGCCACCGCACCGCCCGCTGCACATCGTCAAAGGCCGCCGGCCACACGTGCTGCGGCGCCTTCACCGGATCAAACAACCGGTAACTCACGCATACCGCCGTGAACCCAGCCGCGGCAAATTCCGCCGCAAACGGGGCCAGATCGGCCCTGCTGCCCCCGCGCCACGCACCCCCATGAATGCACAGCACCACCGGCCGCCGCCCGGCCTGCGGAGCCTTCCACAGATCAAGCGCCAGCCGCTGCCCCCCAGCCGTGCTGTACACAATCCCCCGCTGAGGGACAATCCCCCCAGCCGCCCGCACACAGGGAGCCACCGCCAACCCGGCCAGAATGTTCAGTATGCTGCGACGATTCATGATTTCCCGCGGCTCATCGGCCGCCACTTCCCGTGGACTCGGCTGAACCAGCCGGCGTTTCACGCGTTTCCAGCTTCGTGATCTGCACCGGCCGACCCAGACGCGTGTACGTCAGCTTCGCCACCGCAGGCAATTCCCCAAAATTCAGAATCACCTCGGCCCTCCGCACCACCGGCCCAGCCTTCGAAATCAATACCCAGTAATCCAGCGGCGCTTCCGCCGTCGCCTCCCGGCTCCGCACCCGGATGAGCTTCTCACCATCAATCACTTCCTCCCCAGCCAGCACGAATTCATGCTGCCCGGTTACCTTGAACCCGGGATCCACGGGAGCCGTCAGCGTCCGCAGCAATCCTGCCGCAGTCTCATGATCGGCATCCACCCGCCACGTCTTCCCCCCATCCGACGACATCCAGAACCCATCGCGTCCCGCCAGCCGCTGCTGCGCCACCCCGTCAAATCCCGTGAGCCGGATCTCGGCAGCCTCAAGGGTCAGGGCCGCCTCCATCTTCGCCCTCTTCTCCCCAGCCCGGAACTCAGCGCGGACTTCATAGGACGGAAGCGAAGCCATGTTCTGAAACGCCTTGTCGAGCAGTTCCCGCGCATTGCCTTCCATGGCCTGCTCGTTCTCCACATGCCGCAGATGCAGGGCCACATCCGAGACCATGCTCTGCACCAGTTCATACACACGCTCCGCCGGTTCCTTGTCCACCACCGCCCGCACCACAGGCTGCCAAAGCCCCGCCGGCAGCCCGCTCTTAGCCCCGTCCGCTCCAATCACCGCACCCAGCCGCTGCATGGTCTCTTCCCCAGGCTTGTACAGCATCAGCATGGCATAACTCGTCAGCACCATGCGGGCCTCCCGCCTGCCCTGAGCATCCCAGATCTTCTCAAGCATCGGATTCAATCCGTCCATCAGATAAGCCACCACGTCAGCACCGGCCTTCTCCCTCGCCTCCCGATCCGCCACCCCCGGAACCACCGGCGGCAGCGGCGGCACCACCAGCTTCATGCCCGCCGCCAGCGCCTCGGCCTCTTCCACATACGGACGCCATTTGCTCTCCGCCACCCCCCGCGGCCGCAGCAGTCCCGCCATCCCAAGATCAGCCGCCAGTTCCACCGTTCCCTCCTTTCCGGCAGGCAGATCCTCCCTCCGCAACCCAATGATCCTCATGCCATCACCATCCTGCGCAGGCTCATGCACCACCAGAAATTCCCGCTGCGCCTTCTTCCCGTACCGCGCAAACCACCGCAACGTCACGTACGTCCCCGGTGCCTCGGCCGGACCTTCCCCATCCAGCACACTCCGGTCCTCAAGAAGCCGCGCCACCTTCAGTTCGCCCAGCTCCCGCGACTGTCCACGCAGCGAATCCTCCAGATGCGTCCGCGCCACCCTCTCAAAAGCCTGATACCCCCACAGCTTCATCCCACCAGCGTAATCGCCGGAACGCACTGCCTCCATCCACGCCTCCCCCACCCGCCGCGCCGCCGCCAGCGTCTTCTCCTGCGCCACCGCCGCCGCCTGCAACGCATCAGGAACCGCAGCCCGCACCTCCCCGCACGTCACCATAGTCCCCACCACCACAATCAGCATCACACACAGCTCACGGCTTATTTTCATCGCCTCAGCATGCCACAATGCACCCGCTCCTCCAAACCCATTCTTCCACCTCGCCCGACCGCTTCAGTCTTCCTCCCCACCACCCTGCGCCGCACGCTCCTCTCCCGGACTCGCCCGCTCAAACCGCATCTTCAGAATCCTCCGGCCATCCACCTCCAGAATCGTCACCCGGTAACCCTCCAGCCCAACCGTGTCCCCGGCCTCCGGAAGCCGACCCATCTCCGAAGTCACATACCCTCCAATCGTCGATACCTCGTCACTCTCAAGCTCCAGATCCGCATGCTCCCCAAGCATGTACAGCGGCAGCTTCCCATCCACCATGAATTCATCATCACTCACCCGCACAAACCCATCATTGAGCGGCACCGGTACATCAAACTCATCCTCGATCTCACCCACCAGTTCCTCCAGCACATCCTCCAGCGTCACCATCCCCACCGTCGCCCCGAACTCGTCCACCACCAGCGCCATGTGCGCCCGCTTCGCCAGAAAAATCTTCAGCAGCTCATCCAGTGGCTGCGTCTCCGGCGCTATGATCACATCCCTCCGGATCTTCGCCAGATCAGGCTTCGGATCGTTGATGATCCGCAGAAAATCCTTGATGTGCACTACCCCCAGACACACATCAAGATTCCGCTCCCGCAGCGGAAACCGCGTGTGCTTCGATTCCATCGCCACCGCCAGATTCGCCTGAAAATCCTCCCGCGGATCCAACGCCACAATCTCCGTCCTCGGCGTCATCACATCCCGCGCCACCAGATCGTTCAACTCAAGGGCATTGATCGAAATGTCCCGCTCCGTCGGCGTCACCTGCTTGGACCGCCCGGACTCCTCCACCAGCAACTGCAGCTCCTCAGCACTGTGTATGTTCGCATGATCATGCGACGCATCAATCCGGAACATCCACAGCAGCAGACGGTTCGCCGTCCCGTTGAACAGCCGGATCGCCCACCGGAAAATCCACTCGAATCCCGTCAGCGGCCGACTCACCGCAATCGCCGTGCTCAGCGACCTCCGGATCGCCAGCGACTTCGGCATCAGTTCCCCGAAAACCACATGCAGAAACGTCAGGATGCCAAAGGCAATCACAAACGAAATCATCGGAATCGGCAGCCACGCCGGCGTCCCCTCAGGCCAGATCTTCCACAGCAATGGCTGCAGCAGCGCCTCAATGTACCGCTCCCCGAACATGCTCAGAGCCACACTCGCCATCGTGATCCCCAACTGCGTCGCCGCAAGATAATCATCCAGCCGAGCCACTACCCGCCGCGCCTCCACCGCACGCCGCGCCGACCGCTTTTCCTCAATCAGTTCGTCCAGCTGACTCGCCCGCACCTTCACAATCGCAAACTCCGCCGCCACGAAAAACCCGTTCAGCAGCACAAAAAATACAATCAACCCAATCTGCCACACTACGTCCCCTCCCGTCACCGCATCCCAGTTCTTCACTACCTGATGCGTCGTTTCAGCAAGGGGCATGGGAAAATATAAATGGTCAGTCATAGCACGGCCGGCATTCCGGGGGAACCCGGCCATTCCTTCACATCATCGGTTCGCAGTTGATCATCAGGACATTCATAACTTCTCGTAAACACCCTTGTCACGCCGCTTCAGCACCGTCAGCCCACGCGATTTCGCATCGGAAACTGACAAGGGCTTCGTCAGCTTCGGAGAATTCACCCGCGACACCAGCTTGCGTACCGGCTTCTTGCACAAGGGACATACCTCCAGCGGAGCCCGGTCCACCGGCCTCATCAGCTCAAACCCACGTGCACAAATCCGGCACGAATGCTCCGGATCCTCGGCAATGTACTCGTAAATCGGCATGGCGCTTGTTCAGGTTCCCCCTCCCGGAAATGGAGAAGGGGCCGGAAACACTTACGTGCTCCAGCCCCCACCCGTCAATTTCCTTCTGCGGTCACCCGCCGATACCTCACCAGGACGACTTCGTCACCCCGGGAATCATCCCGCCATTCGCCAGCTCACGGAACGAAATCCGGCTCAGCTTGAAACGCCCGATGTAGCCACGACGACGCCCAGTAAGCTGACAGCGGTTCGTCAACCGGGTCGGACTCGCATTCCGCGGCAGCATGGAAAGACCAACGTAATCGTGATTCTTCTTCAGCTCAGCGCGCAGCGCAGCATACTTGTTCACCGTCTTTTGCTTGCGCTTCTGACGCTCAATCCAGCAGGTTTTGGCCATGGTTCGTTAAAAAAGTTCTTCTTTGGGAAAGGGTAGACACATGGGCATCCCAAACCCCGCCGCAAGTGATTTTTCAGCCGTTTTTCGGATCCTCCAAACCCACAAGTGCCCACCCCAGTCGCGGATCTCGACACGGAATCCATTTTCGCCCAGCATAATCGGGTCCTGCCGATGCCCATGATACCTCCACTGTTCCGCTGTCTTCTGCTGTACTTCTGCCTCACCCAGTTCTCCCGCGGAACGGTCTGGCAGTTCGCCACCAAACTGCCTGACCCAGCCAAGGGCCGAGCCTTCCTCTGGATCCCTCCTGATTGCCCCCAGCTGCGCGGCATCATCCTCGCTCAGCAGACTATCCTCGAAAAAACCGCACTCGAAGACCCCGTCATCCGCAGCACCGCCACGGCCAGCAACCTGGGCATCGTCATCTTCTGCCCAGCCGCCTTCTCCGGGAACGACTTCACCGCAGCCGGCACCGGAAGGAAAACCCTCGACGCCACACTCTCCAGTCTCGCCTCCATCTCAGGATACTCCGAACTGAAGACGGCTCCCTTCCTCACCATCGGACACAGCGGCGGTGCCATCTTTGCATGGCATGCCGCCTACGCCCAGCCAGAGCGCTGCCTCGGAGTCATCGGTCTCCACGCCCACCCTATCCCGCCACCAGCAGATCAACCATCCCTCCTCCTCGAAGGCGTCCCCGTGCTCACCATCTCAGGCCAGTACGAAACATGGGGACAGCAGGGCAAAGCCGCAGAATCCCACTGGCACGAATGCCGCGACAAATCCCTCGCCTTCCGGAGACGCTCCCCCAAATGCCTCATGAGCGTACTCGTTCAGCCAGGCACCACCCACTTCAATTGGGACCCTCCCCTCGCCCGCTATACGGCAGATTTCATCGCACGTGCCACCCAGCTGAGACTGCCCCCCCCAGAC
>CAZSDE010000192.1:6698-6960 GCA_964605435.1 uncultured Akkermansia sp. | reverse complement strand
CGGGAGTGGCAGGCGCGCAGACCTTGTCGTGCTCGAACGCAATCCCCTCAAAGTGGATCCCATGCCCACCCGCGACATCCGGGCCATGGAGAGCATCAAGGACGGCAAGACGATCTGGCTGCGGACATGACCGCTGCCTCCGCATGGGAATTGTCAGGATTTCCGGCTGGCACCACCCGCGGCAATCTGTTAGGAAGGCAAAGCATGACGAGAATCCTGCTTGCCGCATCGGTTTCCATGCTCGGCCCTGCTGGAGCCATCG
>CAZSDE010000192.1:0-6688 GCA_964605435.1 uncultured Akkermansia sp. | reverse complement strand
AGCTGGCTGGGCGGAGTGGTTCCGGGGCCCGGCGACCGGGTGGTGGTGGACCGGACGCTCCGTTTCTACCGGTTTGCTCCGCTGGGAGGATCCCTTGAAGTGAAAGGCATCCGGGTCACGGACGCTGGGAATCCCCTGGCAGTGAACGTCACGGCAGGGGCGGTGCTGCGGATTGGCGCGGGCGGCATTGCGGTCGAGGGCGGCATTTCCCAGTTCGAGACGAGCTATCATCTCGAGTTGAGTCCCGACCTTGAGCTGACGCCGGATCAATCGTGGGACATCGCGGATACGGCGCAGGCAGCGGATCTGAAACTGGTGGGCCGGTCCGAGACGGTGCTTGATCTGGGTGGGCGCACGCTCACGAAGAACGGTCCGGGCCTTGTGCAGATCGATGGTGGTTACGATGTCCGCCGCGGGCGCATGGTCTGCACGCAGGGAACGGTGACTCTCGTTTCGGGTGGCTCGGGTGCCCGCAGTCTTGTGGTGCCAGCGGACTTCACGGCGCGCCTCGACGGAGGCGAGTTCAATCTCTGCAAGCTGAGCGGTGCCCTCGACTTCAGTGGGCGCATCGAATTGAACGGCGGAACTTTCAGCGTTGGTCCGGTCTTCAGCAGTTCGCTCTACCAGAGCATGACGGCAGGTGGAACCATCGAAGTGCTGGCCGACAGCACCCTCAGTCTGCCCAATCAGAATTCCAAGCCGGCCACCCCGGTCTTCTTCACGGTGGCAGCCCCCATCAGAGGAAATGCCACGCTTACCGTATCGGCGTCGACGCCGCGCACGGCGGATCGCCTCATCCTCACAGGCGATAACAGCGGATTTACCGGGACCATCCGGGTCGCGGCTGCTTCGGGCAATGCCACGCTCCGGCTCGCCGATCCCCGATCGGGTAGCGCAGCGGCTTCATGGTTCATCGCGCAGGGCAATGCGCTCGAGATTGCCGCGGGCCAGATCGAACTGGGTGCGCTCTCCGGCGAGGGCATCGTCGCAAATGCGGCGGCCTCTCCCGCCACGGTTGCCGTGGCCAGCGGGCAATTCAGCGGGACCTTCGCCGATGGCCCGGCTCCCCTCGCGCTCCGCAAAACCGGTCCCGGCACCCTGAGGCTCTCCGGCATGTGTCTGCACACGGGCGGCACCAGCGTAACCGATGGCAATCTCGAAATTGCTGCGCCGTCCTTCGATGACCGGGCCGACATCCGCCTTGAAGGCACCGGGCGGCTCACGCTGGCCTTCACCGGAAACATGCCGGTCCGGTCCCTGTTCGTTGATGGTGTTGCGCAACCGGCCGGACGCTGGGGTGCTCCGGGTTCCGGTGCCACCAGCACGTCCGACCGGTTCTCCGGTCAGGGCACGATCGAAGTCCTCACGGGACCCAGTTCGCCTTTTGACCAATGGGCTGCTGCCGCCGGACTTCAGGGATCCGAGGCGACTCCCACGTCAGACCCGGATGCCGATGGCGTCCCGAACCTGCTGGAGTTCGCCATGGCGGGCGACCCCCGCCGCGGAGATTCAGCTCCCTCGCTCCGCGCCACCACCGTCCGCGTCGGCGGCGAGGATTATCTGGCGGCTACTTTCCCAGTGCGGTCTGGTGCGGTCTTTTCCGCCGGATCGGCTACGGTCGACGGTGTCACCTGCAAGGTGGAGGGATCCCTGCGGAATCTCGCGTCGTGGAACGCCTCCGTCGCCGAGTGGTCGCCGGCCCTCGCGGATGGCCTCCCGGCTCTCCCGGCTGGCTGGAACTACCGCACTTTCCGGCTCGTGGAACCCGCGGCGTCCCATCCAGCCGGCGCGCTCCGGCTCCGGGTCTCCCAGCCGTGAAAGGTCCGCAGGCGGACTGCGGAAAATCCGTGGCTGCAGGCCTGCCCCTGTGGCACTGTGAAGGCATGACGCTGCGATTTTCCGCTCTGCTCGCTGCCCTGCTGGCCCTCTCGGTCAGCCCTGCCTTGGCAGATGCACCGGCAGACGTCCGTCCCGGCGATAGCTTCGTGGCCCGCGATACCCTGTCTCCGGCCAGCGACCCGGAAACCGATGCCGCCGCCTGCCTCCAGCAACTCACATGGACGAATGCGGATTTTTCCGTGACCTGCGAACCGCGCCACGAAACCCATGGCGACCTCCTGGTCCGCTTTCCAAGTGCCCTCCCCAGCGGCCATGAGAAGAATGACCGCGTGGCCCTCGAATGGTACCAGGCCCGCAGCCGCGATGGAAAACTGCTGCGTGCCCCCGCCGTCGTCGTCGTTCACGAATCCGGAAAGGGCATGGTGGCTGGCCGCACCTTTGCACGCGGTCTGCGCACGCGTCAGTTCCATACCTTTCTGATTCATCTGCCGGGCTACGGAGCCCGCCGCTCCGACTGGACCGCTGACATCCGCAACCTCCTGCCTTCGATGCGCCAGGCGGTGGCCGATGTGCGCCGCGCCCGGGATGCCATCGCTGCCCTTCCACAGGTCGATGCCTCACTGATCGCCGTGCAGGGCACCAGCCTCGGCGGCTTCGTCACGGCCACGGTGGCCGGGCTCGACCGTGCCTACCAGCGTGCCTTCATCCTCCTCGCCGGGGGCCAGCTTTCCGAAGTCCTGCTCCACGGGAACCGCGATGCTGCAGGCATGCGCCGGCAACTCGAGGCAGCCGGCATTAGCCACGATCAGATCCGCGAACTCTCGATGGCCATTGAACCCATGCGCCTCGCTCACCGCGTCGATTCCTCCCGCACATGGCTCTTCAGCGGGAAATTCGATGAGGTGGTTCCTCCGCGCTGTTCGCATGCCTTCGCTGCCGCCGCCGGACTTGCCGGGGAACATCACCGAGAACTCCCCGTCGGCCACTACTCGGCCGCCCTGCTCCTCCCGGTCATTCTCCAGCAGATCGGCGATCTGATTGGTCAGCCGGCCCCGGCGACCCCTCCGCAGCCGGCGGCATCGCCAGCTCCCGCATCGCCGCCGTCTCCTCCTCAAACGCCGTCAGGAGGCCCTGCACCCGGTCACGCTGGGTCACCATCGCAATGACCAGATACTGGGCAATCGCCAGCCCGTAGCACCACCAGCCCACGGCACTGGCAGCCGATCCCGGCGAACCACCCCATACCACCGCCATGATGGCCAGCACGGGTGACGAACGCCGCAGGTGCAGGCAGAAGAGATTCCGGATAATGTCGCGCCGCTCCCGCCACGCCGCCCGCCTGCCCTCCGCCGTGTGCAGCCGGAGCGACAGCGGCTTCCGATGCAGGAATCCGAAAAGGTCCTCGTCGGGCATGCTCTCAATGACCCCTACGGCCAGCAGCAGCCGCAGCACCAGGGTCTGCCAGACCTGCGATTCATCCGCGGTCCGGTGCCATGGCAGCCAACCGAAAAGCACATCTTCCAGATTGGCCGTCGCGGCCAGCAGCAGCAACGCCCCACGGAACCAGTGCTCCAGATCCCGCTCCAGCTCGGCATCCGACGTCTGCACCCGCAGCACCCGCCGCAGCAGAAAACGGAACAGCGGAATCGCCACCAGCCCGCAGATCAGCCGCACCACCGGCCGCAGCACGGGCTTGAAGACGAAATCGCGGAAAATACTGCCAAAAACAACCGGCACCCCTGCCGATGCACCGGAATCGCCACCTCCGCCAATCCAAATCCGGAATGGCAGATCTCCGCAAACAATCGTAGACTGTCCATCAGGATGATGCCGCGCCGAACCCTTCTGCTGCAGCTCGCCGCCCTCACCGGTCCCGTCTCCCGGGCCGCGGCGGCCAGCCTCACCGTTCCGGAGCAATGCCGCCAGCTCATTACGGTGATCGCACCGGCATGGAGCGCCACCCGCGCCACGCTCCGCCGCTGGGAACGCCCGGACAGCCGCAGCCCATGGACTCCCGCCGCCCAGTCCGTTGCCGTCGTCCTCGGCCGCGCAGGCCTACGCCCCGGCCGCGGTCTCCACCCGGCCATTCCCGGCCAACCAGCCAAGCAGGAAGGCGACGGCTGCTCGCCCGCCGGGCTTTTCTCCCTCGACACCGCCTTCGGCACGGCTCCCAAGGCTTCGCGTCCCTCCCGATGGCCATGGCTCCCCATGACGAGTCACCACGCCGGAGTCGACGACCCCCGGTCCCGTCATTACAACCGCATCGTCGACCGCCGTTCTGTGCAGCCCGACTGGAGCAGTGCGGAAGACATGATTCCAGGAAGCGGGGTCTACCGGCTCGGACTGGTCGTCCGCCACAACTGGGACCAGCAGCCCGGTGCCGGATCCTGCATTTTCTTCCACATCTGGGACCATCCCGAGGCCACCACAGCCGGCTGCACGGCCATGGACGCAGCGCACCTCGCCAGCCTTCTCCAGTGGCTCCAGCCGTCGGCTACCCCTCTTCTCCTGCAGCTGCCGCAGGCCCTTGCCGCACGCCTTGCATGGCTGCCGGGGATTCCTTCATGAAAAATCGGATAGCACTTGGTACGATATTTGCTTGATCGCGCTTCGAGGCTATGCGAGACACTGGTGGCCGGATCGGGCCGGTCCACCCCATGAAGCCATCGCAGTCTCTCGGACAGCACCTCAGCCAGCAGCAGAGGCTCTCCCCGCAGCTGCAGCAGAGCCTGAATATTCTGCAGGCACCCGTCTTCGAACTGCGGCAGATGATTGATCAGGAACTGCAGCAGAATCCAGTCCTCGAAGCGGAGAGTCATGAGGTCTCCCTTGAACAGGAACGTCCGGAAAGGGAACTCGAGGACGACGGTTTCGACCGCGAATTCAGCGAGCTTTCGAGGATGGATGACGAATGGCGCAATTACCTTTCGCAGGCCAGTGCCTCGCGCGGACCCCGCACTGCGGAGGAGGAGGAACGCCGCCAGTTTCTCTTCGATTCCCTCTCGGAACCTGTCACGCTGCAGGATCACCTCACCCAGCAGCTGGCCATGGTGGAAGCGCGGCCGGAGGTGCGCCGACTCGTGGAAATGCTCATCGGGAGTCTCGACGACCGGGGTTTCCTCGGCACGCGCATCGGCGATGTCAGTCTGGAATTCGGGATTCCCCTCCCGGATCTGGAGGAGGCGCGCGACATTCTGCAGTCGTTCGATCCCGCGGGCGTGGGAGCGGAGGACATGCGGGAGAATCTGCTGCTGCAGCTGCGGCGCGATGGCCGGGAACACAGCCTTGAAAGCCGCATCATTTCGCAGCATCTTGAGGATCTGGCGCACAAACGCTATCCGCTGATCGCGCGGCGTCTCTCCGTCGAAGTGGCCGACATCAACCGCGCTGCCTCCGCCATCGCTCAGCTCAATCCGCGTCCGGCTTCCGCCTTTGCATCGACTCCACGGCAGTTCATCACACCCGATGTAATTGTGAGCCGGCAGAATGGAAAGTACGTTGTCACCATGACCGATGACCAGCTGCCGCGGCTGCGCATCAGCAATCTCTACAAGGACATCATGTCCAAGCCGGGTGAGCGCGACAATGTGAAGAGCTACATCCGCGACAAGATCCGGAGCGGCAAATTCCTCATCCGCAGCATTCATCAGCGGCAGCAGACCATTCAGCGCATCGCCGAGGAAATCGTGGCCCGCCAGGAACCGTTTCTCCGCAGCGGTCCGTCGGAACTGCGCCCGCTCAACATGGCCACGGTGGCGGAAGCCGTGGGCGTGCACGAGACCACCGTGAGCCGCGCCATTGCGGGCAAATACATGGCCACGCCCCAGGGCGTTCAGGAAATGCGCTACTTCTTCACTTCCGGTCTGGCGACCGATGACGGAGAACAGCGTTCCAATACGAGTGTGAAGACGGCGCTCGCCGAACTGATCCGCGCCGAAGAGGGAGCCAGTCCGCTCAGCGACGAGGACCTCGCGAAAATGCTCACGGAACGCGGCGTGCGGATTGCCCGGCGCACCGTCGCCAAGTACCGGGAAGCACTCGGCATTCTTCCGAGTCACCTGCGCCGCCGCTTCTGAAAGCGGGCGGCCCCGCCGGAGACCCGGGGCGGGCCTGGATCAGCCAAGCCCCGATCGTGCGAGGAGCGGACCAAGTTCGGGATCGCGGCCCATGAAATCACGGAAGAGCTTTTCGGGAGGTTCGCTGTTCCCCTTCGCAAGAATGCAGTCGCGGAAGGCGCGGCCGGTTTCCTCATTGAGCACGCCATCCCGCTGGAACCGGCTGAAGCAGTCGGCATCGAGCACCTCGGCCCACTTGTAGCTATAGTAGCCGGCTGCGTAGCCGACCGGACTGGCAAAGAGATGCGTGAAGCGGCGGGCCATGGCTGGCGGCCGCGTCTGCAGGGGCATCAGGTATCCCTCCAGCATTTCATCGACAGCCGCATCAAGGTCGGCACCGGACGCAATGGACGAGGCGGCATGCATGTGCAGCCCGAGGTCCATGCGTGCAAAGCTCAGCTGCCGCATGAAGGTGGCAGCCGACATGTAATTGCGCGCCGCCAGCATCTTGCGGAAGAGCTTCTGCGGAATCGGTTCG
The DNA here is from genome assembly GCA_964605435.1 of uncultured Akkermansia sp. Taxonomy (GTDB): domain Bacteria; phylum Verrucomicrobiota; class Verrucomicrobiia; order Verrucomicrobiales; family V1-33; genus V1-33. The sequence goes on along the minus strand of CAZSDE010000192.1, from coordinate 256 downwards.
CCGGTCTCGACATGCCGTGCAAAGAAGTCGAGACTCTCCCGTTCCCAGCAGAAATTCTCCATGATCTGCGAGGGAAGTTCCACGAAATCCCAGGCGACATTGACCCCGTTGAGCGAACGCACTTCGACCTGGCCCAGCAGATGGTGCAGAAGGTGTCCGAACTCGTGGAAGACGGTCTCGACTTCGTGATGCAGCAGCAGAGCCGGCCTGCCATCGACCGACGGCTCGCGGTATTCGATCACGAACGTGCTGACCG
>CAZSDE010000191.1:6635-6968 GCA_964605435.1 uncultured Akkermansia sp. | reverse complement strand
GGAAGCGTATGCCGAGTATCACACCGCGGGTCCGAAGAAGGATTTCGGCTGGCGGCTTGACTGCCCGGAGCGAGGGTATGGCGGTGGTTTCCGGCGTCTTGGGCTGGGAGCCCTGTTTGGTCTGGCGGACTGGCGGAAGGAAGCCATGGGGCTGGCGGCGCATCTCGAATATCTTCAGGCGAAGTGCTGGAAGGCATCGTATACGGTGGCCTTTCCGCGGCTGCGCCCCGCTGCGGGGGGATTTGCCCCGCGGCACTGGCTCGATGACCGGACCTTTGTGCAGCTGGTGTGCGCTTTCCGGATCTGTTTTCCCCAGGTGGGCATCGTGCTGAG
>CAZSDE010000191.1:0-6625 GCA_964605435.1 uncultured Akkermansia sp. | reverse complement strand
GCCGGGATGATCTTCATCTGACCGTGCGCGGACGGCGGGTTGAACTTGTGCAACGGGGCAGCTGCGATACGGCGACCGGGCAGTTCGACATCGCGGATCACCGGTCGGCCGCGGAGATGGCCCGGCTGCTGCAGTCGCGTGGTTTCGATCCGGTCTGGAAGGACTGGGATCCGGCCATTCTGATGAATGCGGGTGAATAGCCCGGGTCGGTCTCAGGGTGGGCTGGCGGGGGCCTCTTCGCAGTGGGACCGCAGGCCTTCGAGGCCTTCGCGCAGGAGGGTCCGCAGCCGAGGGCGGGCGAGGAGTCCGAAATAGCGGCGCGAAAGATTCTGGCTGGCGGACGAATGGAAGCGGCAGCGGACCACGGTGGTGGCCGGGTCCGTCTGGGAAAGCGTCAGGGTATAGCCGGCATCGCCCGCATCCCCGAAATCGGCGGCGAACTGGATGGATTCCTCTGCCCTGGCGGCCACGGTCTTGATGCGGCCGGTGCCCTCGGTGCGGCTGGACCATGTCATGAGCTGCCCTCGTTCTCCGGGAGTGCCGTCGTAGCGCGTGTCCACGAGCGAGCCGCGGCGGAACCATGGTCCCCATTCCTCCCACCTGCGGAGATCGGCGAGCTGATCCCACACGGCGGACCGGGAAGCCTTGATGGTGATGGTGTCTTCGAAGTCGATGGAACTGGGCAGGAAGAAGGCACCGGCTGCCGTCGCCGAGGCGATGGCCATGGCGGCAATGAAAAGTCTTCGGAAGACGAGTGGAGAGGCCCGCATGGTTGGGCGGTAGCGTGGACCGGGGCGTGCCGCCAGCGATTCCTCCCGCAGGCCGGGTCGGGGAGGCAGGGCCGCAGCCCCACCTCCCCAGGTCCCTGTGTTTACCCTGAATATCTGAGCGGCTGCGCGGTCACTCCGCCGACCACCTTAGCGAAGCGGCTCGCACCACCGCGCCAGTATTGTGAATCCTTATTCATCAAATGCAAGCGGAATCGTCTGCGCGGGCGGCCTGGCCTGCCGCGCGTTGCCCTATGGTTTCGGGTTTGGAACCCGTCTCAGGGAGCTGGGTCCTTGACGCAGCGGAAACCGGTATGGTTGGTGGCGGTATCCGGGGAAGTTTCCTGGCGGCCGGCCACGCGGTAGGCTTCGCAGTAGCAATCGTTGCAGAGCCATGAACCGCCACGGATGGAGCGGCAGGGAGTGCCCTGAGGGTTGTCCGATGAAGGTTCGGTGTTCCTTGGGTTGTAGGTGGGACCGGTGCGGTAGAATGATTCCGAGTACCAGTCCGCCGTCCATTCCCAGACATTGCCTGAGACGTCGTAGAGTCCGTAGCAGTTGGCAGGATAGGATTTCACCGGTGCGCGTCCGGCAAAGCCGTCGTCCTCGGTCGCTTTCACCGGAAATTCGCCCTGCCAGATATTGGCCATCCAGCGTCCTTCCGGCCTGAGTTCGTTCCCCCATGGGTAGCGGGCCTGGGAAAGTCCGCCGCGGGCGGCAAATTCCCATTCGGCCTCCGTGGGGAGGCGTTTTCCGGCCCACTGGCAGTAGGCGAGGACATCATCGAACGACACGCAGACGACCGGCCAGTTGTCCTTGCCTTCGATCGAGCTACCCGGTCCGTCCGGGTGACGCCATGAGGCCCCGAATCGGTATTCCCACCACTGGAGGGGGTTGTTGAGCGGGACGGGAGCCTCGCAGGGGCGGAAATTGTTGGCTCCCGGCCGGAGTTTGTCGGTCGGGATATCCTTGCGGACCTCCTCCGGAAAGTCCTCGAGTCTGGGGACGCGCTCCGCGGACGTCACGAAACCAGTGGAGGCAACGAAGGCCGCGAACTGCGCATTGGTGACTTCGGTGGCGTCCATCCAGAAAGCCTCCACGGTGACTTTGTGGACCGGGCCTTCGTGGGGTTTGTCCTCGGACCCCATGAGGAAAGTGCCCCCGGGAATCCAGACCATGCCTTCGGGAGCCGGGCTGGGCGGAGTGGCCCGCGATTCCACGGTGGTGGCCGACTCCATGGCCGCTCTCACCGGGGCGGGCTGAGTCTCGTTTTTTCCGCAGCCGGCCAGCAGAAGGACGGCGGTGCCGAGCAGGATGCGCCTCACGGATACCAGCGGTAGTAGCCTCCGGCGTGGTAGGGCCGGTAGTAATGGCCTCCGTGATAGTAGCAGGAGACGCCGCGGTACATGACGGGACGCGCGCCGTAAGGAAGCACCGTCACGGTAGGATAGCGGACTGGTCCGTAGAATGGACTCACGGCCACTGATGGCAAGGGAGCCACCGGGGCAGGAGGAACGTACACGCAGGCCCCCAGCAGCAGTGAGGCCGCAGCCACACCAGCGGGAAGCAGAGACCGGACGCGCCGGACAACAGGGATCTCGCTCATGACCGGGAGCATGCCGCGCGGTTTCCGCAGACACAAGTCATTCCGCAGGAAAATCCGCAGAAAGCGCGCTCATGACCGAGTGGTTTCCCTGGCAATGGCGTGCGGTCGGCATCAGCAGTGTCCCGTGTTTTCCCCCGGCCGCCACAGTCCCCACATTTCGCTCCAGCAGACGGGGCATCGCCCATGGAAATTACCCGACGGCAACTGGATCATGAGGCAGGAATGGAACGACCTGACCTTTCTGCACTGGCAAATCGCAGCATCGGCGCTGAGGCCGCACATTCCGGCTGAGCTGGAAATCGACACCCATGGTGGTGCGGCATGGATCGGGGTGGTGCCGTTTTCCATGAAGGGGGTGACTCCGCGCGGCGTGCCGTCCGTGCGTTGCTTCAGCGACTTTCCCGAGATCAACGTGCGGACGTATGTGAAGGCGGGAGGGAAGCCGGGGGTCTGGTTCTTCAGTCTCGATGTGCCCTCGCGGCTGGCCGTCGGTCTGGCCCGGTCATTCTTCCATCTGCCCTACTTCCATGCGTCCTTCGACTGCCGCCACGAAGGTGATCAGGTCCGGTATGCGCACCGCCGGGGTGCGCTGGAATTCGATGCCGTGAGCCGCCCGGGCGAACCTGCACGGGCCGGCGCTGATTCCTTCGCTTTCTGGGCGACCGAGCGATACTGCCTGTACTGCGCAGACCGGCGCGGTCGCGTGTACCGTGGCGAAGTGCATCACCCGCAGTGGCCACTGCAGCGGGCCGAGGTGGAAATCAGGACGAACACCCTGCTGCGGGAGTGGCCGGTCGGTCCGATGCATCCCGATGTCCTCTTTTCCCGCCATGTGCCTGTGGTGGTCTGGCCGATCGGACGGGTCGGCTAGGGCAGCCTGTTGAAGAACCGGGCCCGGCAGCCCGCTGTTTTTTGGTCGTTGCCCGGGCGCGGCGCTGCTTTACGGTTCCGCATGACTTCGACTTCTGCGGATTCCGCCTTGTTCCAGACGGTTGCGGCCACCTTCACGCGCATGGGCTGGCAGTCGCGCCGGGTGGCGGGACGGGAAGTGCTGGAAGCCGATTTTGAAATCTATCACAGCCACGCCCGCATCCATGTTCAGGTTTTCCCCGAAATCCATACGGTCAGTGTCGTGGCCGCCACGAGCCATCAGGTGCCCGACAGCCGCAGTGGATTGGTGGCCGAGATGTTGATGCGGACGAACAAGGAACTGACGATTGGGAATTTCGAACTCGATTACGATGGCGGGCGCGTGCTTTTCCGGGCCACCAATATTTTTCCGGAGGGCCCAGCCAGTCCGGACATCATTGCCAGTCTTGTGCACACGGCCCTTGCGGAAACCGATCGGCTTACACCGTTTCTGACGCTGGTCCTGCGGATGAGCACGGAGGAGATCGCAGCACTTAATCTCAAACTCTTCCTCCAGCGCGAGGACCTGCTGCCGCCGGTTCCGGAGGAAGCCGATCCTGTTCCCTGACGTGGCTGCCGACTGGTTCATTCTTCTGCCGGATGGCGAGCGGGAGGGTCCCTACCGCGAGGGAGAACTGCTCGACTTTCTGAGCAGCGGGGAACTGACACCCGACACCCCGTGCCTTTACGTGCCGGACAACCGGGTGGCCACGGCCGGGGAATGGTTTCAGGTCCTTGATGAAGACGGCAGCGGAGCAACCGCCGGGGGATCACCAGATGGGCCAGCCGGAAATCGCCCGCCCCGCGCGGCAAGACAGCCATGGAAACCCGCTCCGTTTCCGGAGGAGAAGCCGGCGGCACCACGGCGTCCCCTGCCCGACCGCGTAGTGTACCGGGGACACCCCTCGCTGCTGACATATTGGCGGACGGGACTGTTTGCCTTTGTGCTGGGAGCCGGCGGCATGCTGCTGAGCACGGAAAAGCAGGAACTTTCCGCCATCGGTCTCATGGCGGCCCTTGTTGTGCTGCTCTGGGGTGCCCTGCACCGCCTCGGTCAATGCTACCTTGTCACGACGCGGCGGGTGGAACTGATTACCGGACTGGTGGCCCGCAGCAGCCGGGAACTGCGTCACGAAGACATCCGTTCCCTGCGCGTCGACCAGCAGGGACTGGCAGGCCTCGCGGGAATCGGGAGCATCACCTTCTCCGCCACGGGCGGCCCCGAGGAAGACGTGGTCTTCTCAGACGTGCGGGGTCCAGCCCGCATCAAGGACCTTGTCCGGAAGATCCAGGAAAGGATCACCGGGGCAACCTGAAACGACAGGCTGGCCTGCCGCCAGGAACCATTTCTCCGCAGAGTTCCTGCACCCCGCCCGCCTTCACGACGGGACTTCCGCCTTGTCGATGGAGGTGATGCGGACGCGACGGGTGATGTTGCTTTCCTCCGTGGGGAGGTCGACCTCGTCGCCCACGGTCCGGCCCAGCAGGGCAGCTCCTGTGATCGAGAGGTAGGAAATGATGTGGCGCGTCAGATCGGTGTCCCATGCCCCAAGGATGGAGAAGCGTTCCTCGGCCCCGCTGGCGCAGTCCACGAGACCAACCGTCGTGCCGATCGAAACGCGGTCGGTGACCGTCTCGGCGAAATCCGTGCCCTGAGCACGCTGGAGATCCCGTTCCATTTCGAATTTCCGGCGGGCCAGCACGCGGGCGTACTCCTTCGCGGACTTGTATTCGAAATTCTCCCGGAGGTCCCCGTAGCTGCGGGCGATGCTGATGTCCTCGCGGTTCTTGGGAAGTTCGACGTTCACGAGGTGATCGTACGCCTTCTTCTTCTCGGCGAGGCTCTTCCATGAAACGATGAGGGCTTCCTCCTGTTCCTCCTCCTTGCCCTCGTGGATCAGTTCCTCGATTTCCGGATAGACGCGGATGAAGCGGGCCAGCAGCGAACGCTTGCCCATGTCATCGATGGCTGGTGTGATCATCATCTGGCGGGCGAAGACCCGTACCTGGGGCAGTTCCACTCCGGTAATGAGGTCGGCAATCAGTTCCCGGTCGTCCATGAGGACATTGTAGACCCGGTTGGACCGCCGGTTTTCCTCATCCATGTGATCGCGCTCCATGGCTGAAAGGAAGGCACCGCTGAGTTCCGGCCCGAAGACATCCGCGGCGAGTCCCGTGCGTTCCCGGGCGAGCCAGACCAGCGCTTCCGAAGAAAGGGAACGATGCACGATGCCAGTCTTGAGGAAGGCATTCATCGGTCCCACATAGCCCTTTTCGCGGAGCACACCGCAGAGTTCATTGATGCTGCGTCCCGGCAGCCGGTTGATGAGGGGCAGCAGGCTCTCGACCCCGGCATCGCCCGCCGCATCGACCAGCGCATCGAATACCCGGCGCTGCTTGGTGACCGCAAGACTTCCCACGCACTGGGCCAGCCGCGGACCATCCTGCTTCATGGCCTCGGCCAGAGCCGGAGACGTATCATCGTGCAGAGCCGGCACCTTGTCCCGCAGTTCGTCACGGGCGAGAATGAGATCGAGCGCCTCCACCGCATGCAGACGCAGATTCTGCGCCGCCACTTCGTCCGCTTCGCGCACCAGAGCTTCCAGTTCCGACTTCTCCGTGAAAACCGACGGATCCCGCGCGATGGCTTCCAGCGCCTTGGCCTTCGCCTTGACTTCCCGGGCCTTGCGGAAGTCGTCGGCCAGCGCCTGCGCCGCCGTGAATTCCCCGGCCCGCAGTTCCAGCGGTAGATTCCGCTTCGATGGCACAATGAATTCCGGCCGCGTCTTGAGCACCTTCTTGGCGTTCTCCCACCAGGTCTTGAAGCGCGCTTCCGGGACAATCTTCGGACGGATGACACTCTCAAAGGCATCAAGGAGCATGCTGCCGCCATGAGACTGGAGCACTTCCCGGATGAAGGCGGGTGCGTCCTCCATGGCCTGCTTCGCCAGTTCCGCCGCATTCGTGAATCGCCGCACCAGAATGTGCGACTCCGGGATCAGATCGAGCGACTTGACCGCAAACTCCGGCTTCATGGGGTGACCCTTGCGGTCCTCGAAGTCAATGACCACACGCTCATCGTCCAGTTCCCATGCCGCGATCTGGCCGACTCCCCAGCTTTTGTGCACAATGAAGAGTCCGGGTCGGAGTTCGCTGAGTCGGGCGGCGGCGCTGGCGGGGAATTTTCCGGTGGCTACAAGCCGGGCGACATCAGGGTGAAAATCAGACATAAGGGGCAGGCAGAAAGTGAACTGGGAACCTGCTTCATCCCGCGGGGTGGCTGCTTTGCAACCGGGAACGCGGGCGCAGTCATCCGCAAATACCTTTCCGCCATGCTCCTCGG
>CAZSDE010000190.1:0-6972 GCA_964605435.1 uncultured Akkermansia sp. | reverse complement strand
TCCCCACTTGCTCAGCCAGCCCTCCCGGTTCCAGCAGCCGGAGCCGCCAATGCCTTCACCATCGCCAGAAACCGCTTCTCTGCCTTCCGGTCCTCCGGCTGATCCTCGTAACGCAGCGCATAATGATACGTCAGCACCGGCGCAAACTCGGTTCCAATGAAGCCCCGGCGCGCCAACTCCCGGAAATACTCCCGCACGGTCGACCCCTTCGGCCGAGGATGACCCGCCGCCGCCGCTATCCGCACCAGTTCCTTGAGATAGCGCGGCTGCTGCAGATGCTCGTCGGCAAAATGATTCTCCCGCACTTCCCGGTTCTTCTTCACCGCTGACGTGCGCCTCCCGCGCCACGCATTCCAGAGAAACGCAAGCGCCGTCACCAGCCCCACCCATGGCAGCAGATTGCGGAACGATTCCACCGAACGAACCATGTCCGGACCCGATCCCATCGCCTCGGTGATCTTTCCCGCCACCCCACCGCCCTTCTTCGCAGCCTCCTTCACGGCCGCCTCGGCCGCCGCCTCAAGGGCCGCAAAGGCTTCCTGCCGCAGGGCAGAACCATTCGCCGCCGCTCCCGCCGTACCGAGCCCGCCAATATTCACCGGAGGGGTGAAGTCGCAAACCACCCAGCCATGCTCCTCCAGCAGAATCTCGGTCCACGCATGCGCCATCCCATCCGTGAACTGATACACCCCCGTCACCGCATCATACATTCCACCGGCATAGCCATACGCCACCCGCGCCGGAATCCCCTGCGCCCGCAGCAGCAGACAGCCCGCCGTCGCAAAGAAATCACAATACCCCTTCCGCTCCTTCGTCAGAAAATTCGCCAGGGCCGTGCGGCCCGCCTCGCCCTCCACCCTCGTGCTGTACTCAATGTTCCCACGGAACCATCGCTGCAGTGCGTCAATCCGGCCCTCCAGCGTCGAGGGCGCATCACGCAGCAGATCCTCCCGCGCCAGCAACTGCTCAATCACCGGATCATCCCCCGCATCCACATGCACCTCCTCATGGTCGCGCGCCGCCGCCAGCGACCCAATCGAAACAGGAGGTACACCGTAAATCCGCGGCGAAGCCAGCGCCTCAAACCGCACATCCCCATCCAGCTGCATCCGGCACCAGCCATCCGGAAACACAAACAGCCGCTTCGCACGGTACGCAGTCGCCCCCACCAGCGCCGGAAGCGATTCCCCCCCGCTGTTCAGAACAAAAATCTCGTGCGCCACACTGTCCGCCGCCGCCGGACTCAGCGTTATCCAGCCATCCGGCCTCCCATCCGTGGAATCCTCCAGCCACTTCCCCTCCCCACGCGCTGCCCGCCACGTCTGCTCACGGTACTCATCAAGCGTATGACTGCGCACATAAACGACACCATCCGCCCGCAACCGCTCCCGCGCGCCGGGATCCGTCACCTTCAGATACAACCTCGGAAGATCAGACGCTTTGATGTCAGCCTTGCCCGGCAGCCGATGCAGGCCGGTCGACGCAGATGAATCCAGCCCCGCCCGCATCTCCACCCCACCGGAACCCTGCCCGCTCTCCTCTTCCTTGCCTTTCTCCGACTCGGCCATCTCGGACATCCGCATGTCCCACTTCGGAGAAAGGCGGCACAGAAACTGCGCCGCCATCGGCAGCAGCAGCACAAAAAGCAGAGCCAGCAGAAGATGCAGCCCCACCACGCTCAGCCACGCCAGCACCGCCGTCCCCGGCAGCGCTCCGGACGGCGGACCCGCCTGCCGCAGCCGCAGCAGCCGCGATGCTTCCCATGACGGCACCGCCAGCAGCACCACCCCCAGCGCCAGCGTCCCGGCCATCGCCGACGGTACCGGATTCCGGTCCGGCCGCAGCAGCAGCGCCGCCAGCCCCAGCGTCGCATAGAAGGCTATCGTGAAGACCGCCCCGCGCAGCCGCAGCGATGGCGTCAGTCGGCCCTGCACCCCCCAGACCGCTTCCCAGACCGACTGAGTCGCCGCAAGGAAATGCGCGAGCGCCAGAAAACACAGCAGCACCGGAAAGGCCTTCGCCTGATAATAAAGCGGCCCCGCCACCGCCAGCACCCCGGCCGCCACCGCACGCACCATCTCGCCAGCCGACTCCGACTGTCGCACCACGGAAACATATCCCAGCAGACCAACAGCCCACACCGCCAGCAGAAACGGACTGCCTCCCACACTCCACGCCAGCACCCCCTCAATGAGGAGCAGCACCACATAGATCGCAAAAGCAGCACGCATGTCTCAGGAAACAGCCGGTGCCGGGTTCTGCTTCGCCGGAGAAAGGCGGAACACCCGTCCCGGCCTCCGGATCCGCAGGTCCGCCACACTGATGCAGTTCAGCTCAAACGGAAACTCCGGCAACAGCGGCTCCCACTCCTTCACCGGCACATCGCTGAGCACAAAAACCCGCGAATGCCGCCCCACCCCGCTCAGTGCCCGCACCAAACGCCCAGCATCACGCTCCCCATGCCGGCGCGCCGACGCCAGCAGATGAAAGGCAGCCTCCATGTCAGCCTCCGTCCGCACCGTCATGGTCTTCCACCCATGAAAGGACGCCAGCAGATCAAAGGGAACCTGCTGCACCCGGCATTCCCGTATCAGACCACACAGCAGCTCCATGGCCCCCTCGAACGCATCCACATACTCCCCGTCCACCTTCGCCGGACTGATGCTGTGGTAGATCACACAGAAATGCTGCGGCAGCGGTCGGTCAAATACCCGCACTTTCAACGCTCCCGTCCGCGCGGTCGCCGGCCAGTGAATCATCTTGAGCCGGTCCCCCGGCTGAAATTCCCGGATCCCATGGAAATCACCAACCAGATCCCGGCGGTCACTCTCGAATTCATCACTGTCGGATGCCCCGGCACTGCTCGGGTCATCAAAGGCACGCGGCCGCACTGGCCGCGGAAACACCGTGAAATCCAGATGATCGCTGAACTCCCGGCTCGTCCGCCAGATCCCCAGCGGAAACTCCGAAACCAGTGCACAGCGGATCCGATGCCGGATCCCCCGGCGCAGCATGCGCGTCTGTATCCTCCGCTGCACCACACCACCCGGCCCAATCACCCTCGCGGACAATCCACGCTCCGTCGGCCCGGACATGGCATCCTCCAGTTCCACCCCGAACCTCGGCAGAAACTGCGACTCGTTGCTCAGCTTCAGATCCATCCGGAAGACATCGCCCACAAAGCAACTCGCCGGAAGATCCCGGCTCAAAGTCAGTGCCGACACGTTCCAGCGCGACAAAGGATACGTCACCGGCACCAGCAGCATCCCGAACAATCCCATCCGCACCACTTCCTCCTCCCCCAGCATGCCACCCACCGCCGCCGTCAGCAGACAGACAAGGAGGAGAATCCCTCCCCGACCCGTCAGCCGCGTCCTCGCTGACCTTCTGCCTTTCCGGGACATGCGTGCAGACAGAATTTGAGTTCAGGGAACCGGTGTGTTCTCCAGGACGTTCAGGACAGTCTCCGCGGCATCACCTAGCCCCTGCCGCGAATTATCCCGCAAGATGAGACGGTGACTCAGCGCCGCCTCCGCCACCGCCTTGACATGGTCCGGATAAACCGCTTTCGCATCCTCCAGCCACGCCGCCACCTGCGCCGCCCGCATCAGCGAAATGCTTGCCCGCGCCGACAGGGCCCCCCGGCTCGTGTCCGTCTTCCGCAGCGCCTCGCAGATGCTCGTGATGTAACGGCACATCCGCTCGTTGACCGGCATCGCCAAAGACGCCTTCTGACAAAACGAAATGTCATCCGCATCCAGCAGGGGCGACTCCGCCGCCGCCTGCACCCCCTTCTGAAGATGAAACTGCAGCAGCTTCGCCTGCGTCTCCGCATCCGGCAGCTCCATGTGCACCGTCATCAGAAACCGGTCGAGCTGCGGCTCAGGCAGCGGAAACGTCCCCGTATCATAAAGATTGTTCTGCGTCGCAATCACCATGAACGGCGACAGCAGCGGCCGCGTCACCCCGTCAATCGTTACCTGCTGCTCCCCCATGCACTCGAAAAGCGCACTCTGAATCCGCGGACTCGTCCGGTTGATTTCATCCGCCAGCACAATGTTCGAAAAAATCGGTCCCGGTATGAAGTCAAATCGCCCGGTTCCCTGATTGAAGATGGAATATCCCGTGATGTCGCTCGGCAGCAGATCCGGGGTGAACTGAATCCGCTTGAACGTGGCATCAACGCTGCGCGCCAGCGTCGAGGCGAGCGTCGTCTTGCCAATCCCCGGCGGACCCTGCACCAGCACATGCCCCCCGGCGATCAACGCCACGATGAGATGCCAAGATGCGTCTTCTGATCCCAGTACAGTCGAGGTCAGACGTTGATTGAGGGCCTGGATTTTGTCTCGCACGGAATTGTTTTGGTAAAGGAACGAAACATACTTCGGCGGCTGTCGCGTTTGTGAAAGGAAAAACATTCCGCCGCCCGCGCCCTCTCGCAAAAAGCGGAGGATCCGAAAACAGGCAGACTCCGGACGCTAACCGTCCGGAGTCTGCCAATCATCCGCGGAATCCTAGCCACGGCAGCGATCCACCTCACTCACCCCTGCGGCGCACCCGTGGGCACCGGCTCCATGTTCTTGTCTACCTCCACAGTCGCATGAGCCACAAGAACATCGAGGGCTTTCGCGAGGATAATGGAATGGCGCAGGTTATCAAGACCGCCATCCTTCTGGAGGGCCTTGACGACCTTCTGCGGCGTCGTGCGGGCATTCGCCGCAATCGCCGAAACCCGGCGCACCATGTCCTCACGCGTCGCCTCGAGATTTTCCCGGGCCACAATTTCCAGAAGAATGAACTCGTCCTTCACATCAACCCGGGCCTGATCGCCGGCGGCCTTGAGGATGTCCTCCTCGTTCTCCACAATCACTTCCTGCGGAACCCCGCGCTCCATGTTCATCCGCACCAACTGCTGCGCCCGCTCCCTCGTCGCATTGCGCACCACGGTTTCAGGCAGCGTGAAGTCCATCTTCTCGCGGAGCGCCACCATGGCAGCAATCCGCTTCTGCTCAACGTCCCTCTGCGCAGACTCTGATTCCAGATGCCTCCGGATGAGTTCACGCAGGCTGTCCACCGTCTGTTCCGGCATCACGCGCGCAGCAAATTCATCGTTCAACTCGGGAAGCAGCGCTTCCTTGATCTCCTGAACGGTCACCTTGTAGACAACTTCCTTGCCCGCCACCGCCTCATTGATCCCCTCCGCTGGCAAAGTCAGCGTCACCTCCTTCGTCTCGCCCTTCTTCATGCCCTCCAGCCGGGGCGCAAACCCGGGCAGAAAACTTCCCTCAGTGGCCTTGATGAGATAACCGGAATTCGCCGCGAGAAAATGCTCGGACTCGGGCAGAAGTTCCGCAAGCGGCTGACCTCCAAGGGTCGCCGCATAGTCAATCGTAAGATAGTCGCCCAGTTGCACCGGACGGTCGGCATCCGACAGAGTCGCCAGACTCTCCCGCTGGCGGTCAAGCACCGCATTGACCTTCTCATCAGTGACCTCGAACGACGGCACCCGGATGTTCAGTCCCTTGTACTCAGGAAGCGCGATCTCGGGAGCCAGCACCAGACTCAGTGTGAAGGTCGTGGCGTTCTCAGGCTTGAATCCAGACACGGAAATGACCCGCAGATTCTCCTGCTTCACGGCAGCGCTGAGCGCCTCGTTGGCCAGACGGTCCGCCACTTCCCGTTCAATGTCTTCCCGGAAACGCTTTTTGACGACATCCCTCGGGACTTTGCCTTTGCGAAAGCCAGGGATCGCAGCCTGCCGGGCATAGCCAGCCAGAATGGCATCGTGGGTGGACTTGACGGTGGCCTCGGGCACTTCAACGCGGACCTGCGCCGTGCAGTCTGGGAGTTTTTCGACGGTGATTTTCATGAAGGATGGAAGTCGGAAGATGGCTGCTGCTCCCGAAAACCACGAAACACAACCACCAGTCTAAGGACAGTCAGCTCTCCGGCCGGGACGGGCAGGGCCGGAAATATAGAAACAGCCCCCGGCGATGACAACGGGCTTTTTTCCGGATAAGGAAATCCCCGCACCTCATGGCAGGTCCACCGCCGCCTCCACCGCCCGCAGCACCGCCGCCGCATCGCGGAACGGTTCGGTTCCCCGGTGCTGCCATCGGATTCTCCCGCCACGGTCGACCACCACGGTCGCATGAATGGGCCCTGCGCCATATTCATCCCACGCCCGATATCCACGGAAAAGCCCGAGCGACGGATCCGGCAGAATCGGAAACGGATACGGCTGCCGCAGCGACCGGTCCGGGCCCGCCCACGTTTCCGATACACGTTCCGGCGCATCCACACTGACGGCCAGCAGATCCGCCCCGGCGATGTTGAACCGCTCCCGCCATGGCACAAAGGCATCCAACTGCTGCAGACAATGATCGCAGCGGTATCCCAGAAAGAAGAGGATGACCTTCAGCCGCCCGCCGCCGCGCTCCCCGGGCAAGGCCGGAGCCATCCGGCCGCTCAGGTCTCCCTCTCGGGAAGCCACTCCGGGTAACAACGCAGGATCCACCGCAGCCCGTCCCCACCGGCTCAACAGTTCGTCAGAAATGGGAAACAGCAGGCCCGCAGCCTGCGCGGCATCTCTTTCGGGAAGACCGAGCGGAAAGGCAACCCGCAGCAGACCCGCGGCACGGTCAGCCTGTCCCGCCGCCCCCAGCATGGGCAGCATCCTCCCGGCAGGAATGCCCTTCTCATCCGCAGGAACGTCCCCCGGAGCGGCTTGCTCCGCTGTCCGGCGCTGCAGCCACCATTCCAGCTCAGACACCAACCCTGCCAGCTTCCCGTCATCCATCCCCGGCAGCAGGGCCACCTGTGCCACCACCTCCCGGAGCGAAGCCAGACCGCCAAATGCTTCGGAAAGTTCACCGGAACGCAGGGCCGCAAGGGTCTGCGCATGCAGCCATGCCGCCCGCTCCACCGAAGGTTCCGGCCATTCCCGCAGCCCCAGCGGAGCCGCCGCCCTGA
>CAZSDE010000189.1:0-7001 GCA_964605435.1 uncultured Akkermansia sp. | reverse complement strand
CATACACCGTAATGTAGCGCCCCGGCCCCGGTGCCCCGTACTTCCGGAACGCACTGCTCGGCATGGTCTCGGCCAGTAGACCGCACGACCTCAGCACATACGAAACCGATCCCGAACAGTCGAGCCCGCGCGACCGGCGACCGTGCCCACCCCCGAATTCATACGGCACTTTCTGAATCCGGTTCCCCGCAGCAATCGCTTCCCGCACCACCCGCGGCACTCCCGCCGGAGCCACCGCCCGGCCATTCACGAGCGCCGCCCGCGACCCCCGGTACACCGCCGTGGATTTGGGGGCCGACGCACAGCTGACGGCGAGAACCGCCAGTCCAGCGGCGCAGAAGAGGCGTAAAGAGAATCGCATGGCTTTCCTTGCGTTTACCCGCAGCTGCGGATCGGTGCAAGCCGTGCCCTTCCTCAGATCCCGCACCATCCCACCACCGTTTTCCCAGACCCCATGAACCCCAAACCTGACAGCGCCCTCATCCTCGTCGGCCATGGATCGACACTCAATCCGGATTCGTCGCAGCCCACCCACGACCACGCCGACACCCTGCGCCGCATGGGTCTCTTCCGCGAAGTACACTGCGCCTTCTGGAAGGAGGAACCTTCCATGCGCGAAGTCCTCCGCATGGTCGACTGCCCGGAAGTCTACATCGTTCCCAATTTCATCAGCGAAGGATACTTCACCCAGAATGTCATCCCACGCGAACTCGGCCTCACCGGCCGCACCACCGACCTCGGAAGATTCCGCGCCCACTACACCGACCCCGTCGGAATCCACCCGTCCATGACGAAACTCCTGCTCAAGCGCGCCGCCGAAGTCGCCCCGGGCGTGCCTCCCTCGGAAAGCAGCCTCATCATCGTAGGCCACGGCACCGGTCTCAATGACAACTCGACCAAGGCCATCAAGGATCAGGTCGCCCTCATCAAGGACATGAACCTCGGATTCGCCGAAGTCCTCGACGCCTACATGGAAGAACCACCGCTCATCGCAGACTGGCTCACCCTGACCACAGCCCCCAACGTCATCGTGGTCCCGTTCTTCATCGCAGACGGCCTCCATTCCTTCCAGGACATTCCCGTCCTCCTCGGCGTGGAAGCGGAACCGACCGCCGCCGCCAGTCAGCTCGACGTCTTCCGCCGCAATCCCTACCAGATGCACGGCCGCCAGCTCTACTACAGCAGCGCCATCGGCACCGAACCCCTCCTCGCCGAAGTCATGCTCGATCAGATCATGGCCTTCGACGCCGCCAGCGCCTCCGCCGCGTGAACCCTCCCGGCCGCACCAACATGAAACGCACCATCGGGGAAGCACTCGCAGAGTGGCTCGCAGCAGGAGGATCGCGCATCGGTCAGATCACCATCCGCACGGACGGCGGAGCATGGACCCTGCGCCACGTGGAGGATGCAGAGGCGGACACCGCCACCCTGCGAAGGCTCGATTCGCCGGAAGACCTCCGGGAGATGGCCAAATGGGACGCCGCAGGTGCCTACCGCCCGCTGCGCACGGCTCCCAACCTCGCCCGGGGCTGGGAAGCACGCCTCTCTTCCGTGGCGGACCTCCGCCTCGCCCTCGACTTCCTCTACCCAGCCGCCGTCGCCAACTGGCTGCGCTGGCTCGACGGTGAAGCGGATGCCTGCTCGCTGCGCGATACCTTCAACCGCCAGACCGGCATGTACCGGGTCACCGGCCTGATCCGCAGCGAAGAAGCCGAAGAACTCGTGACCACCGCCTGCGCGGACGCCAACTGCCTGCGCAAGGTCCTGTGGAAACTTGATGCGGAAACGGGCTGGCAGGGCTTCGGGGATGTCAAGGTCACGGCCCCGCGCCACCAGCCCGCGGAAGGAGCGGAAATTCCACTGCTCTGCCTCGACCTCTGCCCGCTGCTCCTCGGCGCAGCACGCGAGACCGTGAAAAAGCGCATGAAAAAAGAGAGCGATGCCGCGAAGGCTGCGGAACAGGAAGCGTCCGCTTCCTGAAAATCCCAACCACGCCAAGCCCCATGCGCCGCCGAAACCTGCTGCTGCAGCTGCCCCTGCTGATCTCCGCGGGCTGTTCCGATCCCGCCGCGAAAACCCCTGCGGGCACCGCCGCTCCGCTCACCGTGGGCATGGACCTCACCTACCCGCCGTTCGAATTCAAGAACAGCAAGGGCGAGCCCGACGGCGTGGATGTGAAACTCGCGGAAGCCCTCGCCGCTCACCTCAAACGCCCGCTGCGCATCGAACCCCTCCCGTTCGAAGGCCTCATCGCCGCCCTCAAGTCCGGACAGATCGACTGCGCCATCTCCGCCATGACGGCAAACGACGAACGGCGGAAGTCGATCGATTTCTCCGATCCCTATGCGTTCACAGCCATCGCCATGCTCGTGGGCAGCAACAGCCCCGTCCAGAACGCGGCAGACCTTGCCAAACCCGGCGTCCGTTTCACAGCCAAACTGGGCACAACCGGCGAAAGCTTCGTGCGTTCCCAGTACCCCGCCGCCGCCCTCACATCGCTGGATGACGAAAGCGCCTGCGTCCTCGAAATCGTCCAGGGCCGCGCGGATGCCTTCATCTACGACCAGCTCTCCATCTGGTCCTATCACCTCAGAAACAAGGAAACCACCCGCGCCCTGCTGCAGCCCATCCGCGAAGAATCATGGGCCGTGGGACTGAAAAAGGGCAACGATGCCCTCCTCGCTGCCGTAAGCGGATTCCTCAAGGAATTCCGCGCCAGCGGCGGCCTCGCCAGACTCGGCGACCAGTACCTCGCCGAAGAAAAGCAGGCGCTCGAATCCATGGGCATTCCCTTCATCCTGCGGTGAAGACCGACGCCATCGCTGGATTTGCGGAGTTTGTCGCTCACGCCATGACGGCAGGGGATTTCCTGCGCGCTACCCTCGCCAAACCCTCCCGGGAAGCCCCGGATGGATTGCGCGCCGTCTACCTCCGCCCAGTCGCCCTCCGCGGCGAAACCCTCATCGCATGGACATGGCGCCACGCCCGCCGCGACGAACAGAAGAATCTCAGCCCGGCAGAAAGCACAGCCGAAATCCGCAGACTGGCAGGTTCCATCTTCCAGCACATGGATGCCGAAAAGAAGGGCCTCGGCGCTTCCCTGCGCTTCAACCGCCGCGGCGAAGCCACTCTGAACTTCCACAAGGCACGCTCCCAATCCCCCGAACCCGACCATCAGCACGACCGCCGCAAGGTTTCCCTCGTGGACCCCCACCTGCCCTGCTGGCGGGCACTCGGTCTCACGGCCGCCCACGGCCAAATCCTCCCGTCAGCCCAGGACAAATGGCGGCAGATCGTGAAATTCACGGAGGTCATCGATGCTCTGCTGCGCCGGCAACCCCTCCCCGCCGGAGCAAAAATCGCCGACATGGGATCAGGCAAGGGCTACCTCACCTTCGCACTGCACGCCCTCCTCTCAGCACGCGGCCTGTCCCCGCAGATCGTGGGCATCGAACAACGGCCCGAACTCGTGGCACTCTGCGAATCCGTCGCCCGGCAATGCGGCTGCCACGGACTCACCTTCAAGGAAGGCGGCATCGCCGGATGGGACGGCGGACCACTCGACCTCCTCATGGCCCTCCACGCCTGCGACACCGCCACCGACGATGCCATCGCCGCCGGAGTGCGGGCGGGGGCTTCCATCATGGTGCTCGCTCCCTGCTGCCACCGTCAGGTCCGCCGGTCCATGGCATCCGCACATCCCGCCCTCGACCCCCTCCTCCGCCACGGGATCTTCATGGAACGTCAGGCCGAAATGGTCACGGACGCCCTGCGCGCCCTCCTGCTCGAACGGGAAGGCTACCGCTGCCAGGTCTTCGAATTCATCAGCCCGGAACACACCGCCAAGAATGTCATGATCACCGCAGTGCGCGCCACCGCCGGACGACACGCCACCACCGGATCCGACGCAGAAATCACCGCTCTGAAGCAACACTTTGGATTGACCCGCCACGCGCTCGAGGACCGACTCACCACTCCGTCCACAGACCCAATCCAGGCGGATGACAATCCCTGAAGACCACCTCTGCAGGCACCCTCACGGCCCCGCCGGGCTCAACTCGAAACAGATCGCTTCCCGGTCGTTCCGCACCAGCAGCAGCGTTCCCGCCAGACAGGGCTGATTCCACGTTTTGCTGCTCAATGCCGGAATCCGTGCCAGCACCCGTTCTTCCTGATCATCGGCAGCCGCCACCACGACCTCCCCGCGCTCGCTCTGCACAACGAGTACCCCGCCCGCCCCCAGCATCTGCCCATGACCATAACTGCTGCCGCGCCACCGTGACTTTCCAGTCTCGAGATCAAGACACGCCAGCCGCCCCTCATCAAGCGCCCATGCCCGGTTTCCACGCACCACGAAATTCGTGAACTTCGGCTTCATCCGGAGACTCTCCCACAGAATCACAGGCGGCTTGCCAGCCTCGGTCTGCAGCATCGTCGACCCCACGCCATAACCAATCCCCACAAGGACCCGGTTCGGTGGCAGAAACACAGGATTCGCCACATTGGCCGGAGCCCCGCGGAATCCCTCGGTCCACGACCATAGTTCCTTCCCCGTCGCCGGATCAAACCCACACGCCCGGTCGGAAAACACACAGAGAATCTGCGAACCAGCCGGCGTTCCCACAAGGACAGGCGACCCATACGAGGCTTCGCCAGGACCACTCCTCCATACGGGCTCGCCATCCTCAAGCCGGTACGCCGCAAGGCACTGCGGACCCTTGCCCAGCGTCACCACCACTTTGTCCCCCGCAATCAGAGGACTGCAGCTCTTGGCCCACATGAGATTCGCATGCCCAGCCTCCCCAAGGGTATCCCGCCGCCACCGCAGCTTCCCCGTCGCTCCCTCCAGACACACCAGCACCCCAGTCGCCCCCAGCGCATACACATTCCCCTCGTGCGCAGTCGGCGTCGCCCGCGGCCCGTCCCCTCCCATCGCCTCGGAAAATCTCGCCTTCTCCGCATGCACCCACAGCGGCTGTCCCGTCCGCTTCCCGTACGCCACGGTCACCTCCTCGTCTCCCCGCTGCTCCTGCGTCACCGCATAATCTCCAGCCACCACAAACCCACTCCAGCCAAGCCCGACCTCACGACGCCACAGCTCCCGCGGCGGCTTCGCTTCCCAGCCAGCCGGAAGCTGCGGAGCCGGATCAAGCGCCGTACCCTGACGCCCTAGAAATCTCGGCGCATCGCCTGCCTCGTCGGTCGTGAACCTCAGGGCCCGATCCCCCGCCGCGGCCACCACAAGGGGTGCCACCGATTCACCGGGCTTCGGCTGCCACCGCCACGCCAGCTGAGGCAGAAAATCCCCCATGTGACCATCCTTCCGCACCATCGCCGCTGCCAGCACAAGCAACCCCGCAAGGACACCCAGCCCCCGCCAGCGCACCCGCCACGGCAGGCGACTCGCTGCCAGCAGCCACACCGCCGCAAGCACAAGGGAAAGAAACACCGCCCCCACCCCCGCAAAACCCAGCGCAAAGGAATACCGGTCAAAGGCCGGCACCACCCGCAAGGCCAGCAAACCCAGCCACGGCAGCGCCACCAGCCCCGCCAGCAGCTTCCACCTCACCCCAGCCCGGTTCCTCTCTTCGTTTTGTTCTGACATAGTCCCCCACCATACGCCCCAAATCCTCCCGCGCACAGCACGGTTTCACTCCCCCTTTTTCCCTCGACACACCCCCGCACAACGCAATTCATGACCCATCCCACGACCGCCACCCGTACCTCCTCCACTCATGATCGTCCTCAGCCACAAGTCTCCAGATTTTCCCGCCTCGCTCGCACGGCTCGACCGGCGCCACCTTCCCTCCGCGGACCTCCAATCGTACGTGGCCGATATCATCGCCGATGTCCGCAAAGGAGGCGACAAGGCCACCGTCGCCTTCGCCAATAAATTCGACGGCGCCTCGCTCCGACCCGCCGACCTCGCAGTCCACCCGGACGAACTCAAATCCGCCACCCGCTCGGTCTCCCCACAAGTGAAGCAGGCCCTCCGCGCCGCTCACCGCAATGTCATGGCGTTCGCCCGCAAAAGCCTCCGCAGGAACTGGAAAATGAAGAACGCCGAAGGAGCCGACGTCGGCGAAATCTACCAGCCGTTTCAGCGCGTCGGCATCTACGTTCCCGGCGGAACCGCTCCGCTCATCTCCACGGTCATCATGACCGTCACCCTCGCCAAGGCAGCCGGTGTCCCCGAAATCGTGGTATGCTCACCCTGCGGCAAAGACGGTCGCATCAACGACTCCATGCTCTTCGCCCTCCAGCTCGCCGGAGCCACCGAAATCTACCGCATCGGCGGAGCCCACGCCATCGCTGCCCTAACCTTCGGAACGGAAACCATCCGCCCCGTCGACAAAATCATGGGCCCAGGCAACAAGTTCGTCGTCGAAGCGAAACGCCAGCTCGTGGGAGCCGTCGCCATCGACCTCCTCCCCGGCCCCAGCGAAATCATGGTCATCGCAGACGACAGCGCCCGACCGGACTTCATCGCCGCCGACCTCCTCGCCCAGGCAGAACACGGCAAGGACAGCCAGGTCATCCTCGCCACCCCTTCCCTCAAACTCCTCCGCGCCGTCGAGAAGGAAGTCGCTATACAGCTGGAATCCCTGCCGCGCGCTGACATCGCCCGCGAATCCCTCCGCACCGGCGGCACCCTCGTGCACACCAAGGACCTCGCCCAGGCCATCAGCATCGCCAACGCATGGGCCCCGGAACACCTCAGCCTCGTCGTCCGCAGAGAAGCCCCGCTCATCCCACGCATCCGCACCGCCGGTGCCATCTTCGTCGGAAATTACAGCCCCGTGGCCGCAGGCGATTTCCTCGCCGGACCCAGCCACACCCTCCCCACCGGAGGTGCCGGCAAATCGTTCCCAGGCCTCACCGTCGACCAGTTCCAGCGCCGCACCAGCATCGTCAAACTCAGCCGCAGCGCCCTCCGCAAATCAGCCCCCATCATCGAACTCTTCAGCGAAATCGAAGGCCTCGCCGCCCACGGCCGCTCT
>CAZSDE010000188.1:6232-7015 GCA_964605435.1 uncultured Akkermansia sp. | reverse complement strand
CTCGCGGATGCTGGGGAGGGGTGTGGTGACGGGGGGGCCGGCGGACGACCATGGGGTGCATGGTTTTGTGGAGGCGGATCCGGATGGTGCGGGGGTACGGCCGTGGTCGGTGCTGTCGCGGCGGGGGAAGGCGATCTGGAACATTCTGCATCGGGAGGGATGGCGCTGCAGTGTGGTGGGGTGGTGGGCGAGTCATCCGGCGGAGCCGCTGGCTGGGACGGTGGTGAGCAATCTGTTTCTGAATGCGAAGCCTGGGCGGGAGCCGGGGACGTGGAAGATGCCGGTGGGGGCGGTGCATCCTGCGGAGCGGTCGGTGGCCATGGCGCGGCTGCGGGTGCAGCCTGAGGAGATCACGGGTGATGATCTGCTTGGATTTGTGCCGAGGCTGGCGGAAGTGGATCAGGATGGGGACCGGCGGCTGGATTCGCTGGCGCGGGTGCTTAGTGCGACGTCGTCGGTGCAGGCGGCGGCCACGGAGATCATGGAAACGGAGCCATGGGAATTCATGGGGGTGTATTTCGAGGGCATTGACTTGTTCTGCCATGGGTTCATGCCGTATCATCCACCGCGGATGGCGCACATTGCGGAGCGGGACTATGCGATTTATTCCGGCGTGGTGGAGTCGGCCTACCGGTTTCACGATATGATGCTGGGGCGGCTGCTGGAATTGACGGATGAGGAAACGGTGGTGGTGCTGTGTTCCGACCATGGGTTTCTGTCCGGGGCGAACCGGCCCTTGGGGGATCCCAAGTTGTTCATCCCGAACTCTCACTCGAACACGCG
>CAZSDE010000188.1:0-6222 GCA_964605435.1 uncultured Akkermansia sp. | reverse complement strand
CGGGACCGACGGTGTGGCATCGGGAGTTGGGGATGCTGGTGATGGCGGGGCCGGGGATTGTGCGGGGTGGGGAGGTGCATGGGGCGAGTCTGCTTGATGTGACGCCGACCTTGCTGACGCTGTGCGGGCTGCCGTGCGGGCGGGACATGCCGGGACGGCCGCTGCTGAGTGCGCTTGAGGGCATGGTTCCCCGGGATGTGCTGCCGCGGATTGCGAGTTGGGATGAAGTGGCAGGGGACGATGGATCGCATCCGGCCGGGACGGCGTTTGGGGCGAGCGGAGAAGATGCGGCGGAAGTGACGCGACAGCTGGTGGCGCTGGGGTATGTGGAGGACAATGAAGGTGATGCGGAGAAGGCCGCGTTGTCTGCGCGGCTCGAAGCCGACTACAATCTGGCGCAGGTGCATCTGTCGCGGGACCGGGCCGAGCTGGCGGTGCCATTGCTCGAGAGCTGTCTGCTGGCGCGTCCGTGGGAATCGCGTTACATTCACCAGTTGGCGCATGCCTTGAACCGGGCGGATCGACCGCGTCAGACGGTGGAACTGCTGATGGCGGCATATCCCGAGAGTGATGCGGAGAAGCCGATGCCGGTGATCCGGCTGCTGCTGGCGCGGGCCCTGCTGGCGTTGGGTGAGAAGGAGGAAGCGTGGCGGCAGGCGTCGCTGGCGGCGCATGGATTGCCGATGATTGCCGGGGTTTGTGTGGAACTGGCGGAGATCTGTCTTGATCTGGGGAAACTGGATGCGGCTGGGCAGGCGGTGCGGCGGGCGCTGGCTCTGGAGGACGGCTGTGCTGCTGCGTGGCAGGTGCAGGCGGCCCTGCATTTGAGGAAACGGGAAGATGATGCGGCGCTTGAGGCCGGGCTGGCTTCCGTGGAGCGGCTCTGGCAGGCTGGGCGATCGCATTTTCTGATCGGGATGGCGCTGGTGCGGCTGGGGAGGGCAGGGGAAGCGAGGATTGCGTTCGAGCGGGCGGCTGCCATGCTTCCGAAGCATCCGGGGCCGTGGCGGATGCTCGCGGTGCTGCCTGGGGGCGAAGCAGGCGGAGAATCGGCGGACGGAGAATTTGTGAGAGACGCTTGCCGGATGAAGGCGCGCATGCTGAGCCGGGCGGCGGCCATGGCTGGAGTGCAGCGGAGGCATGGGAATCCGCCCGTGCTGCGGGTGCCGACTTTGCCGCCTCCGTCGGTGCGGCGTGCGCAGGTGGATGGCGTGCGGCCGCCCAGCGATCGCTTTCATGCGCGCGAGGCATCGGGCCGGACGCTCACGCTGGTCTCCGGATTGCCGCGGAGCGGGACGTCACTGATGATGCAGATGCTGGCGGCTGGGGGAATGGCTGTGCAGACTGATGGCGAGCGCGGGGCCGATGAAGACAATCCGGAAGGCTACTGGGAATGGGAAGCTGTGAAGCAGATCGGAACGAATCCGGCTGTGCTGGACGGGGAAGGATTGGAACGGAAGGCGATCAAGTGTGTGTCCGCGCATCTGCTGCGGCTGCCCGGGCATTTCCGTTACCGGGTGATCTTCATGCATCGTCCGGCCGGGGAGATTGCGCGGAGTCAGCAGAAGATGATCGAGCGGCGGGGCACGAGGGGCATGGACGGGAGCCTTGAGGAGATTGCGGCCGCGCTTGAACGTCACCGCGACGAAACTCTTGCCTATGTGCGGAGTCATCCCCGCGCCTTCGATCTTCTGGAAATCGATTATCCGGCACTGGTGGCCGATCCGGAGTCCGTGAGTGCTGCCCTGACGGAATTTCTGGGGCCGGAACTGCTGCCTGAGTCCGGGAGGATGGCCGCGGTGGTGCGGCCCGATCTGTACCGGAACCGTGGTACGCCGTGAGGCCATTCAGGCCGGAGTGCGGACGCGGCGGCAGATTTCGCGGAGGGTGGATTCGACGGCACCGTCGGCGGTGCGGAAGGAATCGCTGTCGATGGTGAGGGGGGCACCGATCACGACGAGCGGGGCACCGTACTGCGGGCATTGCACGGCTTGTTCCAGCGAGAGGCCACCGACTGCCTGGACGGGAATGGTGACGGCGGCGACCACTTCGCGGAGCTGGTCGAGAGGGCTGGGCATGCGGTGTCCGGCGGCGGCGATGCCGCGGCGTTCATCGTATCCGGTGTGATGGACGATGAAGTCGCAGCCGAGGTCCTCGAGTTCGCGGGCGGCGGCCACCATGTCCGGGCAGGCCATGTTATCGCCCATGACCTTGACACCGAAATCGTGGCCGGCCTTGACGACGCACTTGATGGTCTCGGGGTGGGCGCGGGCCATCACGACGACGTGGGTGGCTCCGGCTTTGGCCATCATTTCCGCTTCGAGGTAGCCGCCGTCCATGGTTTTGAGGTCGGCCACGATGGGGACGCCCGGGAACGCGCTGCGGAGAGCGCGGACACCGTGAAGGCCTTCCGCGAGGAGGAGGGGGGTGCCTGCTTCCAGCCAGTCGACGCCGGCGCGCAGCGCCATGGCTGCGGTTTCGAGGGCTTCGTCGATATTGGTGAGGTCGAGCGAGATCTGGACGATGGGTTCCATGACTGGGGTGGAGGCAGTGCGGGGAATCAGGCGAGGATTTCGCGGATGACGTGACCGTGGACGTCGGTGAGGCGGTAATCGCGGCCCTGGTGGTGGAAGGTGAGGCGTTCGTGATCGAAGCCCATGCAATGAAGGATGGTGGCCTGGATGTCGTGGACGTGGACGGGATTTTCCGCGACGTGGAAGCCGAGGTCGTCCGTGCTGCCGTGGACTGTGCCTGGGCGGATGCCGCCGCCTGCCATCCAGATCGAGAATGCCTGTGGGTGGTGGTCGCGTCCCATGGCGCGGCCGAGCGAGGGATTGGTTTCGACCATGGGAGTGCGGCCGAATTCGCCGCCCCAGACCACGAGGGTATCGTCGAGGAGGCCGCGCCGTTTGAGGTCCGTGACGAGGGCCGCACTGGCGCGGTCCGTGGCGGCGCAGTTGTTGCGGACATTGCCCGTGACATCCGAGTGGGCGTCCCAGCCTTCGTGGTAGATGTTGATGAAGCGGACTCCGCGTTCGATCATGCGTCGGGCGAGGAGGCAGGCGCGGGCGAAATCCGCGCGGGCCGGGTCGCATCCGTAGAGTTCGAGGGTTTCCTTCGATTCGCTGCGCAGGTCCATGAGGTCCGGGGCCGACGTCTGGAGCCGGAAGGCCATTTCGTAATTGGCGAGGCGCGTGGCGATTTCCGGATCGCCATCCGCGGCGAGGCGGCGCTGATTGAGCGAAGCGATGAGGTCGAGCGTATCGCGTTGTGCTTTCGGGTCGACGCCATTCGGGCTGGCGACATTGAGAATGGGATCGCCCTGATTGCGGAAGCGGACACCGGTGTACGTGGTGGGCAGGAATCCTGAATTCCAGAGGGCGGTACCGCCTGAGATGCCGGCACCTGTGCTCATGACCACGAAGGCCGGCAGATTCTGGGATTCCGCGCCGAGACCGTAGAGAGCCCAGCTCCCCATGGACGGGCGGCCTGGCTGCGAGAAGCCCGTCTGGAAGAAAATCTGGGCGGGCGCGTGATTGAACTGGTCCGTGCGGCAGGATTTGATGAGGCAGATTTCGTCTGCGATCCTGGCAAGGTGCGGCAGCGTTTCCGAGAGTTCCATGCCCGATGCTCCGTGGCGGGAGAACTTGAAGCGCGGGCCGAGCACGGCGGCATCCGGCCGGATGAAGGCGTAGCGCTGGCCACCGATGACCGAAGGCGGCAGCGGCTTGCCTTCCAGTTTCGAAAGGGCTGGTTTGTTATCGAACAATTCCAGCTGGCTCGGAGCCCCGGCCATGAAGAGGTGGATGACCCGTTTCGCCTTTCCGGGAAACTGCGGGGGCCGGGCACTGACGGCCGCCGCCGAGGAACCGGTCAGCGATTCCGTGAGAAGGCCAGCGAAGGCCATTTTTCCGAGTCCGATGCCACAGTCGCGGAGGAAGTGGCGGCGGGAAACGTCGATCGGGTGCGGGGCTGCAGTCATGGTATGGGATGGAAGTATCCCGGCGCAGAAGCGAGGCCTTCCGCGCCGGGGTCACAGGAAGTACGGCGGACGGGCGGGGTCAGGGACCGCCGACCGGGCGGGCTGTGGCGGGCGAGCCGTCGAGTCGGAACGTGGCCAGCCGGATGGGTTCGCGGCGTGCGGCGGTATCGATGTGGATGGTGATGAGCGAGCGGCCTGCGGGGAGGTCGACCATCATTTCCGTGGCGGCATTGACCGGGGTATTGCCCGCGAAGATCTGGAGGCCGGTGGCGTCATTGAGCCGGAGCCCGACTTTACCGGCGGTGGAGACTTCGATTTCCGCCTGGAGGGCGGCTTGGGATTTGTTGCCCGCCTTGAAGGCGGTGGCTTCGCTGATGGGGAGGGTGCCATTGGTGCGGGAATAGACCGGCATCCAGACGAGGTCGGCCTGATGTTCTGCGAAGCCGCGGATGCCTTTGAGGCTGACCCAGCGTCCCATGTCCGGGAGGGGTTGGGCGGTGCGCCAGCGGCGGACGGCGCCATCTTCCTGGACCTTGTAGGGACCGTCCTTGCCTAGTTCCGAGAGGAAGCGGACGAGGTCGATGAATTCGTCGCGGCGGAGGCTTGCGGTGAGGCCCGGGGGCATGAGGGAAACCGGAATGGCTTCCTGTTTGGCGACCGTGCTGGCCGGGATGGATTCGACATTGCCTGCGGCGTCGCGCAGGATGACTTCGCGGTCGTCCTGGCGGACGAGGAAGCCGCTGTGCACGCCACCGTCCTTCGTGCTGAGCATGGTCGTGGCGTAGCCTTCCTTGATCTTCTTCGATGGTTCGAGGAGGCTTTCGATGATGTAATCGACCGGGGCGCTCGAACCGATCGAGACGAGGTCTGGGCCGACGATGCCGCCGACCGCGCCGATGGCGTGGCAGACCTGGCATTGCTGGGCTGCGCGGCGGTAGACGACTTCGCCGCGGGCCGGGTCGCCTGCGTCACGGACTTCCGCCATCATTTTCGTGAGTTCCTCCGGGGTGAGGGACATGACCGGCTGGAGGTTGCCGGCGGTGGTGAGGATTTCGACGAGTGCCTTGGTGTCGCCCCCGGCCGAACTGGCCTTCTGAATGCCTGCGGCGGCGATTTCCGACGGGATTTTCTGGTCCTTGAGGGCGCCTGCGAGAATGGCGGGGCCGTCCTTGCGGGCGAGGACCGCTTCGAAGAGCCGCGAGGCGGGATCCGGCGATGCGAGGGCCGCGAGGAAGCCCGGAGTCATGGGGGCGGCCGCGGCTGGATCCATGGCAAAGAGGGCAGCGATGGCCTGACCGCGCAGGTCCGCGTTGGCGTCATTGCTCAGTTTCGAGAGGAACGAGCGCGAGGCATCGCCGCCGAGGGCGACGAGCGATTCGAGGGCTGCGTCCGCAAGGGCACCGCCTTTCGAGGCAAACGATTCAAGGTGGCCGCGGAGGCCATCCAGTTTGTAGGCACCGGCGAGGCGCAGCGATGCCGGGCTTGCCTGGTCGCCGCTGGCCGAGGCGAGTGGAGTGACCGTGGCAGGGTCGATGAGGACCTTGCGCTGGCGGGCTGCTGTGACAAGGGCGCTGGCAATGGCATCGCCGGGCACCTTGGCCGTGAGCGACGTCAGTTTGGCGAGATCGTCCGGTGAGCCGAGTGATCCGACGAGAGCGACCACATCGCGGAGTCGGTCGGCATTCACTTTATCGGCGCTGACGAGGTCGAGGAGGGCGGCGACTGCCTGCGGACGGTCTGCGGCCTTCAGGGCGAAGGCGATCTGGGCGACATTACCCCCGAAGGTGATTTCTCCCTTCTGGAAGGCCGGGAGCCATGTGTCCGCGAGCTGGCGGCAGGTCAGCCAGAGCGAGAAGTCGATATTCTCGTCCATGGGGTGATCGAGGGCGCGGCAGGCAGCTTCCACGGCGGCCGCCGAATTGGCCATGCGGAGGGCATTGATCGCTTCGAGGCGGAGGCACGTGCCGGTTTTGATGCCGTCGCCATTGGCTCCGAGGCGGGCTTGGTACAACAACAATCGTTTAGTATTGCCATCGGTAACAAGGCGGGCAAGACCTATCAGAACGAGGCGGCGATTGCCATCGGCCAAGCCGCTGGTGAAATCTCCCAAGGGTCCCAAGCTATTGCCATTGGCCAAAGTGCTGGAAATCAGACACAGGGAACGTATTCCATCGCGATTGGTGCGTTCGCGGGAACGGTAGCGCAAGACTACCGGAATGAGCAGCAGTGTCGCCACCGTC
>CAZSDE010000187.1:2618-7071 GCA_964605435.1 uncultured Akkermansia sp. | reverse complement strand
CGTGGACCAGAGTGGCGAGATGAATCAGTTCGAGGACAATGCCCAGCTTGGCATGGTCTGCGTCGGGAGTGCCGCAGGCTCCCCCTGAGAGCAGGGCAAGGGCCGGACGGATCCGCTTGCCGCTCGTTCCCAGCACCGTGGAAACATATCCCTCCACAGCAGGATCAAAGGACCGGGCCTGTGCCCGGATGGCCTCTTCAACCGACTCAAGATGGTCGGCAATGAGGTGGAACGGAAAGCGGAGCGAGGCGGCGGGGGACTTTGTGAAATTTTTCACAAGCGTTGGGTAGAGGAGGGGTGACGCGGTGTCAATGAGAGGCTCTGAAACGCACGGTACGCCATGGAGCCTTCTCCTGAGAAACGTCTGGCGGACCGGGCCATGCACGGAAATCTTCCGGTCCGCCGGATGTTTCCGCTTCCCCGCGGGCGGGCTGTCAGGTGGCTGGGGCGAGAGCGTGCTGCAGAACGTCGTCGACTGAGTTCACGAAAATGATATTCACCTTTTTGCGGACCTCGTCCGGGATTTCGGTGGCGTCCTTGCGGTTGGCGTCGGGCACAAGGATGGTGGAAATGCCGGCGCGGAGCGCGGCGAGCGATTTTTCCTTGAGGCCGCCGATGGGGAGAACGGTTCCGCGGAGGCTGATTTCCCCGGTCATGGCGAGGTCGTGGCGGACTGGCTTGCCTGTGTAGAGGCTCGCGAGGGCCGTGAACATGGCCACCCCTGCGCTGGGGCCGTCCTTGGGAACGGCTCCCGCGGGCACATGAACGTGAATGTCGTTGGTCTGAAACGACTTCGTGGGGATGCCGAGGGAATCCGAGCGCGAGGACCGATTCCTTCATGACGTCGCCGAGTTGTCCGGTGAACTGGACCGAGCCTTTGCCCGGGAAGCGGAGGGCTTCGATGTGAAGGATGTCGCCGCCGACTGGGGTCCATGCGAGGCCGGTGACCACGCCGGGACGGGAAATGTCGAGCTTTTCGTCGTGCAGGAAGCGCGGGGGACCGAGGACGGGCGCGAGGTCATCCGGCGCGATGAGCGACGTCCAGTTGGAGTCGGTGGCCACCTTTGCTGCCGCGTCGCGGCAGAGCGCCGCGAGCTGGCGTTCGAGGTCGCGTACGCCGGCTTCCCGGGTGTAATCCGCGATGAGGGCGTCCATGGCTTCGCCGGTGACCTTGAGCTGACGGGCCTTGAGGCCGTGTTCGCGGCGCTGGCGCGGCAGCAGGTAGCGGGTGGCGATGGCCTTCTTCTCACGGGCTGTGTAGCTGGAGAGTTCGATCACTTCGAGCCGGTCGCGCAGGGCATGCGGGATGGTGTCCGCCGCATTGGCTGTGGCGATGAAGAGGACGCGGGAGAGGTCGAAGGGAACGTCCAGATAATGGTCTGTGAACGTGTGGTTCTGCGCGGGGTCGAGCACCTCCAGCAGGGCGCTGGAGGGGTCGCCGCGGAAGTCGCTGCCGAGCTTGTCGATTTCGTCGAGCAGGATGACCGGGTTGCGGGAGCCGGTGCGGCGGATTTCGTTGATGAGGCGACCCGGCATGGCTCCGATGTAGGTGCGGCGGTGGCCGCGGATATCTGCCTCGTCGCGCACCCCGCCGAGGCTGACACGGGCGAATTTCCGGCCGAGGGCGCGCGCGATGCTCTGGCCAAGGCTGGTTTTCCCGACCCCGGGAGGACCGAGGAAGAGGAGAATCGGGCTGCGGCCCCGCGGATTGAGTTTGCGGACCGCGAGGTGTTCAATGAGGCGGCGCTTGATCTTCTCGAGGCCGAAATGGTCGTCGTCGAGCACCTTGCGGGCATGGACGAGGTCGAGATTATCCTCAGTCGTGACCGACCATGGCAGGGCCGCCAGGGTTTCGAGGTAGGAGAAGATCACCGATGCCTCCGGGGAGCCCTGCGGAATGTGATCAAGGCGCTTCAGTTCGTGGTCGGCCTGCTCGCGGGCCTCCTTCGGCAGTTTGGCAGCGTCGAGTTTGGAACGCAGCTGAGCGACTTCATTGCCTGCTTCTTCCGGGGAATCCTCGCCGAGTTCCTTTTCGATCGCTTTCTTCTGTTCGCTGAGCCATGCGCGGCGCTGCATTTCGCCGAATTGCGACTGGACGTCCTTCTGGATCTTGTCCTGCAGTTCCGCGATCTGGATCTGGGAAGCGACGGCCAACTGGAGGGAGCGGACGCGTTTTGCGACGCTGAGTTCTTCGAGGAGAGCCTGGCGTTCGGCGAGGGGCATCTCGAGGCCACCGGCGATGAAATCCGACAATTTACCGGCTTCTTCGATGTTGCGGATGACGATGCCGACCTGGTCCGGCACGTCGTTGCGGTGTTCGAGGAGGCGCAGGGCGGATTCGCGGAGCGAAGCGGTTTCGGCCTTCCATGCGGGCGAATCCGGCGGGGCGACCGAGCTGAGTTTTTCCACGCTGGCGCGCAGGTAGGGGGCTGGGCGGGCTGCGGTGCGGATGATGACACGGTCTTCCACTGAAACGATGGCGACCATGGTTTCGCTGTCCTGCTTGATGATGCGGGTCACATTGACGAGCACACCGACCGGGAAGAGGTCCTCGGCAGTCGGTTCCTTTTCGTCGTCGTCGGTCCGCTGGGTGAAGACTGCGATGATGCGGTCCTTCTGCGGGAGATCGTCGACAAGTTTCCGGGAAGCGCTGCGGCCGACGGTGAGGGGAACGACCATGCCTGGAAAGAGGACGGCATTCCGGATGGGAAGGACCGGGATGAAGGTGGCTTCCGCTTCGGCGGGGCCATTCCCAGGGCTGGGCTGGACAGGGCGGTTGGCAGTGTTGATGTTGACGACCAGGGCGGGTGCCGGAGGCACATTCTTGGTACGCGGGGAATTGGGTTTCATCAGATGGGTGAAAGGGGGAATGATGAGAAAATGGAAAGGGGGATCGCTGGGCAGGGAGGGCGGTTCGACCGCGCATGCCTATGGCGGAGTCGGCAGCATCATCGAACCAAGCGCTGCCCGGCAGAGGGAATGTTCCGCGAAGAGACCATGCTGGTTCATGGGGAAGGAGTGGGCACTGGGAATTTCGTTCACTGTGGAGTGATGGACGCTGGGGTCCACGGACAATTCATCAGAAAGCGTGCCATGCCGCTTTTCCCGGAGAGCGAAGAGGAAATGCCCGGAAGCGGCGACGCTATGGCGCAGTCTGCCCGGGCGGCCTGCGACGGAGTGTCGCGCCGGGATGCCTCGGCATAGCGGTTGCCGCGACGCGGGAGAAAGGTTTCTGGTGCAGCGAATGAACACCCCGAGATTCCGCCGACCCGATCCCTCCCAGCGTCCGCCGACCCGGTCCGATGAGGAACGGGACGATTCCGGAGACGTAGCGCGGCCGGATGCGTGGCCGCAGGACGGCGGGGAGGCGGAGGAAACCGGCTACCGTCCCCGGGGGCGGCGCGATGAACCCGTGCGGGCGGTAACACCGTCGGCCGGATGGCTCGCCCCGTGGGTGCAGCTCAAGTATTTCAGCTACCATCCTTCCGTTTACGGCCGCATGATCGCGGCAACCTCGCCGCGCATCGAACCTGGATCGCTCGTGACCGTGTACGACCGCAACGGAGAGATTTTCGGTTCCGGATTCCACAATGGGCGGGCCCGGGTGCCGCTGCGGGTCGTGCACCATGGATCCGAGCCCATCGGAGAGGAGTGGTTTCCCGAAGCCCTCGCGCGGGCGGTCTCGCTGCGGCGCAGCATTCTGCGGCTGGACGCCGTCACGGAAGCCTGGCGGGCCGTCAGTTCCGATGGCGATAGTCTGAGCGGGCTGACCATTGATCGCTATGGCGATGTCCTCATGATCGAGGTGCACAGTCTGGGAATCTGGCAGCGGCTGCCCGGCTGGCTGGCGACACTGCATGAACTCTGCGGAACCCGGCGGCACATCATCCGCATGGATCCGGAAATCGCCTGGATCGAAGGCGTGCGGCTGCCGCCGCCGGATCCCGCTGCTCCAAAGACCGTCCGGGTCCGCGAGCATGGCATCCGCTACGAAGTGAATTTCGCCGAAGGCCACAAAACCGGATTCTTCTGCGACCAGCGCGACAACCGCCGCCGCCTCGCCGACTTCACGGAAGGCCGCCGGGTGCTCGATATCTGCTGCTACACCGGAGGCTTCGCGCTGTCAGCCAAACTCACCGGCAAGGCCGCCGAAGTCACGGCCGTCGATCTCGACGAAAAAGCGATCGCGCAGGCCCGTCACAATGCCAACCTCAACCAATGCCGTGGCATTGACTGGGTGCATGCCGACGCCTTCTCATGGATGCGCACAATGATCCGGAACGGGACGAAATGGGAAGTCATTGTCCTCGATCCACCGAAGCTGGTGCACAGCCGGGACGACGAGGAAGACGATGGCCGCCGGCGCTATGAAGACATGAACGGACTGGCTCTGCAGCTGCTCGAGCCCGGCGGGATTTTTGTCACGTGCTCGTGTTCCGGCCTGCTCGGCATG
>CAZSDE010000187.1:1403-2608 GCA_964605435.1 uncultured Akkermansia sp. | reverse complement strand
ACATGTCGGCCAGCATCGAGACGCAAAAACACAAGCTCGAGCAGCAGGTTCAGGAAAATCAGGAACTGCTCCACAGCATCCTGCCCGCCTCGGCTGTCGCCCAGCGCCGCGGGGGGGACGAGCGGGCCAGCCGCGAGTTCGCCGATGTCACCGTGCTCTTCGCCGAGTTGCTCGGCATGGAGGAATTCGAACGCATTGTCATCAAGGCAGCGCACCGCAACCGGAGGCGATTGCAGTTCCTGGACCGCACGGGAGCCGGTGCCGATCACCCGGTGCTCTCGAACTGCCCGGAAAGCCGCTACCTCAAAGTCATCTGGGCCCGCGTCTGGTAAGGGCGAGACCGGCAGCACGCCGCCGCACCTTCAGAAGGCCCAGCGCAGCGTAAACGAGGCGAAGAATGAATCGTCGGCGTCGCGGTCGATGACGGTGCGTCCGCGGGTGTCTTCGATGGCGATGCCGCTCCCGAAATTCCAGCCGGCTGCGGCACCCGCCCGGAAGTGCTCGCCCACCCGCTTCTCCAGCGCAAAGGCCGTGCGCAGGCTGGAGATATCGATCCGGCCGGCCGGTCCATCGCTCAGATTCCATGCACCGCCGCCGGGCCATGCGATGATGCTGAAGTTCCATGTGGGCACAGGCGACCATGTGATCGAAGGAGCCGGCGGGGTCAGGCGGAACTGCCAGTGTTCCGATGGTTCCCAGATCAGACCGACACCGGGAAAAGCCTCGAAGGCACCGGCCTGGTAGCGGGAATACACAGCAGCGGCAAGAGACAGGTCCGGAGTGAATTTCCGCCCGAGTACCCCCAGCAGACTGATCTGGAAGTCGTCCGCGGAAAGCCCGCCGAAATCGCTCGCCACACCCGGTCCCGCCTGCGCGATCCAGAACCATCCGGTCGCTTCCTTCTCCGGGAAATGCGTGACACTGAGATTGGCTTCCAGCGTGTGCAGCGAGTAGGAACCAGTCACGAACGGAGTGGCGACATCAATGGCGTCCCAGCCGTAGCGGATCCCGGCATTTCCGTAGATTCCCGCACTCAGCGGCACCCGCACGAGGGGAATATTCAATCGTCCGTCCATGCGCTCGAGACGCCCGCCACCGGCCTCGGCCCGATCTTCAACGACGTTTCCTGCGCCGCCTGTCACAGTGCCCCCGCCGTCGGCGGCGCCAGCGCCCGCACCGTCACCCGCTTCGGCCACACCGCCGAC
>CAZSDE010000187.1:0-1393 GCA_964605435.1 uncultured Akkermansia sp. | reverse complement strand
ATCGTCCGTCCATGCGCTCGAGCCGCCCGCCACCGGCGATGGCCGCCGTGTCGTTCCAGGTTGTCTCGAGGGTGAAGCCGGCTCCGCCGAAGCCGAAGGCGCCCACATCCGGTGGGTTGGCGGCATGGGCGTGCAGAGAGGCGGCGCAGGCCACCGGGGCAAGGAAACGGGCGGAAATCGGCATCGGTCCAGTTACGTGGTCCAGGCGCAGGCGAAACCAGAAATTGCTTTCGTGGCCGGGGTTCCGCTTGAATGATGTATGGGTGTGCCGCATGCGGTCGGACTTGATGTCATGAAGGAGGATTTTCCGTCGACCCCCCGGATCCGCGCGGCATCCCGAGTGCTGCTGAGCACATGGGACGAGGAAGCGTGTGTGCAGATGGCTCGAGGGCTGCGGGAGAAGACGGGCGGGGCCGCGCTTGCCTTTGTGTTTCTGAGCTGCGACTGGCAGCCGCACCTTGCGGAATTCGTCGAAGTTCTTCAACTGGAGGGACGGGCCCGCCGGGTGGTGGGCTGCTGCGCCGGTGGATTCATCGGGACGAGCCAGGAAGACGAACAGGTGAGCGGATGCTCCGTGATGTTTCTGGGAGGAGAGGACATCGGTGTGGAGGCATGGCCCATCGATGAAAAGTTCCAGTTGCCGGAAAACCTTCCGGACGGGGGCGGATTCTTTCTCCTTGGTGACCCGCTGCGGCTCAACGCCACGGTGCTGGTGGAGGATCTCGCGAAGCGCTTCCCGGACGTGCCTGTCTTCGGGGGGCTTGCCAGCGGGGCCGCCGAACCAGAGGAACTCTTTGTCTTTGCCGACCGGGCTGAAGCCGCCGCCGGTGTGCTCGTTCATCTCAGCGGCGTGCAGCTGCGGGGCGTGGTCAGTCAGGGTTGTCAGCCGATTGGCGAGCCGTTCACCATCACCAGAGCGCAGGGCGATCTGGTGATGGCGGTGGGCGGCCGCCCGGCCTACGAGGTCCTCGTGGAAGCGGTCGAATCGCTCTCGGAAGAAGGCCGGATTGAAGCGCGCGGGAATGTCATGGTCGGGCTGGCGGCTTCCGAGTACGTGGATGATTTCCGCCGCGGGGATTTTCTGGTGCGCAACATCATCGGAGGTGATCCGTCTACCGGGGCGCTCCGTCTCGGGGCACTCCCGAGGATCGGACAGACCCTGCAGTTCCAGATCCGGGAACGCGATGCTGCCGACGAAGACATGCGCCAGCGCTGTGCGGAAGCCGCTGACCGCTGGGGGAATCCTGCCGGAGCCCTGCTGTTTTCCTGTGCGGGGCGCGGCACGGGGCTTTTCGGGGTCCCCAATCACGACGCCGGACTGGTGGCCGATGCCTTCGGTCCCGTGCCGCTCTGCGGATTCTTCTGCAGCGGGGAAATCGGTCCCGTGGGATCA
>CAZSDE010000186.1:0-7093 GCA_964605435.1 uncultured Akkermansia sp. | reverse complement strand
AGCGGGACTCGGCACCGCTTTCCGCTGATGGATTGCTCATGGATGGGTGGACTGGTTGGGGGTGGCGGGGTCAGGGAAGCGGGACGCAGGCGGCATCGGCGACGACCTTCTGTCCATCGGGGGAGCGGACCCAGTCGATGAACTTCCTGATTTCAGGGGTGGGTTCTCCGAGGGTGTACATGTAGAGTTTACGGGAGAGGGGGTACTTGCCGGACTGGGCGTCGGCGACCGAAGGCAGGACTGCTGGTTCGCCGGTTTTTTTCGAGATGGCGAGCCACTTCACCTTGTCGGTTTTGAAGGCCATGCCGTCGTAGGCGATGGCATTTTTGGTTGAAGCGAGGGTATCGACGACGGCCTGCGAGCTGTTCATTTCGGCGATGCCGCCGCGGAAATCCTTCATTTTGCCTTTCTTGGGTCCGTCGGCGAATTTTCCGTTCACGGTTTCGCCGAAGTACTCGAAGGTTCCGGAATTGGATTCGCGGCCGAGGAGTTTGATTTCGCCGGTGATGGTTCCGGGCGCGAGCGCTTCCCATGTGGTCACGGAGCCTTCCGAGGAGTAGATGGCGTTGAGTTGTTCCACGGAGATTTCCTTGAGGGGGTTCTCCGGGTGGACGAAGACAGCGAGGGCATCGATGGCGACTTCGAATTCGGTGGGTGTCTTGCCGTGTTTCTTCTGAATTTCCTCGGCTTCTTCCGGCTTCATGCGGCGGCTGGAGTTGGCGATCTGGATGCGGCCTTCCTTGAGTTCGTTGATGCCCTGGCCGGAGCCACCGAGGGAGACCGTGATGCTGACGGAGGGATCGACCTTGCGGTAGGCTTCCGAGAGCATGGTGACGACTGGACCGAGGGTGGTGGATCCGGCGGCATTGATCTGGAGGCGCTGGCCGCCGGAGCGGCCGCAGGAGACGAGGACGACGGAAGCGAGCGCTGCGCAGCAGAGGAAGGAGGAGCGTTTCATGGGATCAGGGGGCCTTTTGTGGAAAGGATCGGTGAGGGTTTCTGGCGGGTTTGGGGGTGTATGTTTACGTTGTGGAGGAATGGGCTGAGTTGCCATGTGTGCCGTGTGTCATTTTCGTCACGGCGGCGCATGTTGGTTCCGTCAGTAGTTCCACTGGAGCTGGAAGCTGATGCGGTCGGCGTCTTCGACGGTATTATAGGGGGCGACGCTGGTATTGGTCCGTTCGAAGGTGTGGGTATACATGACGGAGAGTTCGATTTCGGGCCATGGGGACCATTCGACACCGGCGTCGAATTCCGAGACCTTGTCCCATGGGGCGTTGCGGCCGAATTTGCGGGCTCCGTCGTATCGCTGATAGCGCAGGAAGGGGTACCAGTTGGCTTTGCCGTGCTGGATGCGGTAGTTGGCCTGGACGTAGCCGCCTTCGAGGGATTCGGAGCCGATGGTGCGGAAGTCGCGCGCCAGCTGGGGACTGCGGCCCCAGTTCCATTCGGCTTCGATGCCGAAGGGTTTGGGGTAGAGGATGGCGGTGACGCCGACGCGTTCATCGGTGAGGCCTTTGCTGTCGGCGAAGGTGGGGGTAATGGAATCATCGCCGACGCGGATGGAGCCCGTGGTGGGCACGAATTTTCCGGTGTAGGCGGCCGCGCCCAGTTCGAGAATCTGTTCTCCTGGGAGTTTGAAGGGGTAGGAAGCGCGGGCGACTACATGGGCATCCGAGTTGGCATCGGAGCGGTTGAGGCCCTGGCCGGAGTAGGCTCCGAGGCCGAGGACGCCGTAGTCTCCCGAGCCCTTGAGTCCGTCCTTGATGAGGGATTTGAAGGTGCTGCGGACATCCTTGGGTGCCCAGTAGAAGAAGAGGCCGAGGTCGCGTTCCCCTTCGAGGGCGGTATTGAGCGCTTCTGGACGTTCCATGGCGATCCGGTTCTGGGAAGACTGAAGGTTGACCCAGCCGAACGGGACTTTCGACTGACCGGCGCGGAAGCGGAATTCCTTGTCCGCGTCGATGGCGATGTCCGCGTAGAGGTCGCGCATGGCGAGGGTGTTGTCGCCGTTGCCTCCCTGTCCGCCGACGAAGTCGAGTTGACCGTAGACGAAGAGGTGGTCGGTGGCGTCGCCGCTCAGGATCATGCGGCCCCGGCGGATCAGGAAACTTTCGTTCTCGTTGACGGAGCGGTCGTTCTGGAGGTGGACCGGGGTATCTGGTTCATCGAAGAGGGAAGTGAGGCGGAACTGGGTGTAGCCCCGCCAGTTGATGTTTTCGTACCACTTCCCTTCGAGGGCTTTTTCGAGGAGGTCGGACGAGGTTCCGTCGACGATTTCGTCGAGATCGAAGAGTTTTTTCCTCGAATCGGCGATTTTGCGGTCGAGTTCCGTGATTTTCTTCTCGTCGTCGGCGATGCGTTTTTCGAGGCGTGAGGTGCTCGCGGAGGCGGTCGGCGCAGGGCCGGGGCTGGCTGCCGGGTTGGGGCGTGGTGATTTGGCTACGGCGACCAGTTCGCGGTATTCCGAGGATGAGATGGAGCCGCGGTCGCGGAGAATTTCGAAGAGTTTGAGGAGGGCCGCGTCGTCGGCGCTGGAGGGGGAAGGGGAGGCGGCGAGGAGTACCGTGCTGAGCAGGAGGCTGCTGCGTGACGGTTTTGATGCGGAGCAGAATCGGAAGAGTGACATGACCGCCGGATTAAGCGGCAAATGGAGGGGTGGAAAGTTCTGCTGCGTGACAATCCTGTCACAGGAAAGCAGTGGATTGCGCCGGAAAGTATGAGTTTCGCTCTCATTATGTTACGGAATTGTCACTTGCCTTGGAGCGGCTGATCTCCGGTCGCAGGCGGCAAGGGTTCGTCCGTGCGGGAGGGAATCAGGCGAGGCCGAGGGCATCCCAGTCGAGAGAGGTTTCGCCGTGCATGATTTCGGCGAGGATGGGGATGCCGAGCATGGTTTCGAGGATGGCGCGGTTGGAGATGCTGGCGAGATCGCGTTCGTCGTGGACGTGATTGAGGATGATGCCGGCGCAGGGGAGGCCGCGCTGGATGATGGCGCGGACCGTGAGGATGGTATGGTTGAGAGCGCCGAGGCGGTTATGGGCGACGACGATGACGGGGAGATTGAATTCTGCGGCGAGGTCGCCCATGGTCCGGCCTGGGGCGAGGGGAACTTCCCATCCGCCGGCTCCCTCGACGAGGACGCGGTCGTACTGCGAGGTGAGGGTTTGCCATGCCGACCAGATCGGTTCCGGCTGGAACGGGCGCTGTTCGAGGAGAGCGGCGGCCATGGGTGCGAGGGGCTGGCGGTAGGCGAGGGGGTTGATGGTCTCGAGGTCCGCTGGCGTTGAACTGGCGGCGAGGAGGGCGAGGGCGTCGTCGCGGGATCCGCAGCTCACTGGTTTGAAGCCGGCTGCTGAGGCGCCCTTGGCAGCGAGGGCCTTGAGGAGGAGGCAAGTGACGTAGGTTTTGCCGGCGTCGGTATCCGTCCCGGTGATGAAGTAGTGCGGCATGGGGGAGTGGGCGCGGCCTTTATCGGGCAGGCGGGATCAGAGCTTCGGAGGATTGCGGCCGATCATGGGGTATTGTTCGACGTCGATGACGGCACCGCTGACGGGTCCTGCTTCGCGGCTGAGGAAGAGGGCGGCCCATGCGGCGATTTCTTCCGGGTGGAAGATGCGTCCGGCCGGTGCGAAGGCTGGGGGTAGGTGTTCTGGCCAGTCCGGGGCCATGCCTTCCGCCTGTTTGGCTTTCCGTTCGTTGGGGGTGAGGACCCAGCCTGGGTTGATCTGGTTCACGCGGACGCCCTTGCGGTGGAGGGTGTCGCCGAGGTTGCGGCTGAGGGTCTGGAGGGCACCTTTGCTGATGCTGTAGGGCAGGAGATTTTCCTCGCCGGCGTAGGCATTGACGCTGCCGATGTTGAGGACGCAGCCGCGGGATGCGGTGAGGAAGGGGAGGGCTGCCTTGATGAGGAGGAGCGGGGCGCGCACATTGACGGCCATGACGCGGTCGAAGAAATCCGGAGTGATGCTCTCGATGCTGCCGCGGACGACCCATGCGGCATTGTTGACGAGGCCGTCGAGGCGGCCGAGGGCGCTGGTGGCGGCAGAGATCAGCTGGGTGGGGAAATCCGGGTCGGCGAGGTCGCCGGCGAGGAAAGGGCAGCCGAGGCTGGCGGCGGTTTCTGCGGTTTCTGCGGGGTCGTGACCGTGCAGGAAGACCGCAGCGCCTTCGCTGGCGCAGCGTCGGGCGATCGCTTCGCCGATGCCGGTGGAGCTACCGGTGATGAGGATGGCGTGTCCGGCGAGGCGCTGCATGGGGTGGGGTCAGCGGATGTGGAAGACCGACTGGGCGATGCGGTCCCCGCGCAGCGAGAAGCGGCGCCATGAGCTGTGGTCGTTCATGGGGACCCAGCGGCGTTCCTCCTTGCGGTAGTGCCAGTCCTTGTCGTTCTGGTAATTGAAGCCGAGGCCCGAGCCTTCGATGATGTTGAGGATTTCGTTGTCGTGGTAATTGAGTTCGTCGTAGTCGGTGAGGGCGCGCTGACCCATTTCCGAGTAGAGGGCATTGAGGTCGATGAGCATGTCATTGAGGCGGTCCGGCATGGAGGTGGCTTTGAGGCCGATGCGGCGGGCTTCCTTGAGCATGATGGGGTAGCTGTGGCTGGGGTAGTCGCTGTTGAGGTGACGGCTGATGCGTTCGCGTTCGGCTGGGTCGGTGACGTGGGTGGAGAGGATTTCCTCGCAGATTTTGATGGAGAGGGAGGAGGCCCGGTCGATGGCGCCGAAGACGAGCGGGTGGATGTGGGAGTAGAGGGATTTGTAGGGATTGGAGTCGTCGCTGTTGCCGGGGGCGGCGTCGTTCCAGAGGCGGATGACGCGGTTGAGTTCGTCCTGGCTGACGCTGACGAGGTAATTGTTGCGGTCGACTGGGGAGAGGTCGTGGGAGAGGGAAGTATCGACGGCGGTGAGGTAGGCGAGGGGGCCCATGCGGATTTCGTCGGCTCCGAGGGAGATCATGGTGGCGGCGGAGGCGGCTTCGAGGGGGACGAGGACGACGAGACGTTCTGTGAACTGGCGGAGGAGGTTGACGATGCGGAGGGAGGCCTGGCCGTTGCCGCCGGAGGACTTGAGGAAGAGGTAGATGGTTTTCTGGCGGCCGAGGTGTTTGAGGACTTCGTAGAAGGCGGCGACGTCGTTGTGGCAGACCGAGCCGTTTCCTGAGGTCCAGTAGGCGAGGAAGGTACCGCGGACGGCTTTTTCGATGCGGCTGATGAGGGTCTGGGTTTCGCGGAAGAGGACTGGAGGTTTCCGGACCTCGATGGGTGGTTTGGAACTGGGGGGAGGCGCGTCGTCCATGGCGGGGGTGGGGATCAGACATTGAATCGGAAGTCCATGACATCGCCGTCGGCGACCACGTATTCCTTGCCTTCCATGCGGAGTTTGCCGAGTTCGCGGGCGCGGGCGAATGAGCCTGCGGCGACGAGGTCGTCGTACGAGACGACTTCGGCTTTGATGAAGCCGCGTTCGAAGTCGCTGTGGATGACGCCGGCGGCTGCGGGTGCCTTGTCGCCGGCGCGGATGGTCCATGCGCGGGTTTCCTTTTCGCCGGTGGTGAGGTAGGTGCGGAGTCCGAGGAGGTGGTAGACGCTCCGGATGAGGCTGGCGACGCCGGAGCTGGCGACGCCGAGGTCTGCGAGGTAGGCTTTGGCGTCGTCTTCCGAGAGGTCGATGAGTTCCGATTCGATGGCGGCGCTGATGACGACGGCTTCGGCATCGTGGCTGTGTTTGACGAAGTCGATGACTTTGCCCACGTGGGGATGGGAGGCGGGGTCGGCGGAGGCCGAGGCGAGATCGCCTTCGGCGACATTGCAGGCGAAGATGGTGGGTTTGCCGGTGAGGAGGAAGAAGAGGCGGAGCTGGCGTCGTTCGTCGTCGTTCAGTTCAGCGGTGACGGCGGGTTTGCCGGTGTCGAGGTGGGGGATGAGCTTCTCGCAGAGGGCGGCTTCCGCCTTGGCTTCCTTGTCGTTCTGCTTTGCTTTCTTGATGACGCGTTCGAGGCGTTTCTGGACCGACTGGAGGTCGGCGAGAACGAGTTCGGTATTGATGACATCGATATCGCGGATGGGGTCGACGGAGCCTGAGACGTGGTGGATGTCCTTGTCTTCGAAGCAGCGGACGACATGGACGATCGCGTCGACTTCGCGGATGTGGCTGAGGAACTGGTTGCCGAGGCCCTCGCCCTGGCTGGCGCCCTTCACCAGGCCGGCGATGTCGACGAACTCGAGGCTCGTGGGCACCTGCTTCTGCGGCTTGATCACCTTCGTGAGCGCCTCGAGCCGCTCGTCGGGGACGGGGACGACGCCGACGTTGGGCTCGATGGTGCAGAACGGGTAGTTGGCCGCCTGGGCGCCGGCGTTGGAGAGGGCGTTGAACAGCGTGCTCTTGCCGACGTTCGGCAGGCCGACGATGCCGATGGCGAGACCCATGGGGAGGTTCCTCTAAATGCGACCGCCCGGCGTGAGGCCGGGCGGTGGAGCGACGAGCGTCGTCGATGTTCGCGAGCGCGGCCGGGCTCAAGCAGCCCCGCGGGGCGCGCGCTACGCCGCCGGCTGCTTGGTGCCGACCGACTTGATGAACTCCTCGGCGAGGGCGCGGTGCGAGGCGTCGTCCATCTTGGCGGCGACGACCTTGCCGGCGGCCTGGAGGGCGAGATCGACGGCGAGGCCGCGGACCTCGGCCAGCGCCTTGCGCTTCTCGTCCGCGATCTGCTTGGTGGCGGCGGCGAGGAGGGCGTCGGCCTCGGCGCGGGCCTTGGCGATGAGCTCGGCCTTGGCGGCGTCGACCTCGGCGCGGTTCTTCCGGATCAGCTCGGCGGCCTCCTTGCGGGCGGCCTCGGCGGCGGCCTTCTGCTCGTCCAGCAGCTTCTGGGCCTGCTCGCGCTCGGTGCGAGCCTGGTCGATCGCCAGCTGGATCGACTCCTCGCGCTCCTCGATCGCCTTGGAGAGCGGGCCCCAGACTGCCGCTCTGGGATTCGCCCGAGGCGGTCTCACAATGGATGCGACGGAGTCTCCGCTTGGCTCTATTGGGGTC
The DNA here is from genome assembly GCA_964605435.1 of uncultured Akkermansia sp. GTDB lineage: Bacteria > Verrucomicrobiota > Verrucomicrobiia > Verrucomicrobiales > V1-33 > V1-33. Next base: position 62 of record CAZSDE010000186.1, on the reverse strand, counting down.
GCTCTGGGCTTCGCCCAAGTCGAATTCTCCGAGTCGATTCCTCAAAGTCGAATTTGCCGAGT
>CAZSDE010000185.1:2690-7116 GCA_964605435.1 uncultured Akkermansia sp. | reverse complement strand
GGTGTCGCCTGAGCGGAAGCTGCGCATGTGGAGCTGGCAGGTGGTGACGCCGCGGTTGGGGCCGTGTGGCATGCCATTGATGACGAGGGAGCACATGCCGCAGATGCCTTCGCGGCAGTCGTGGTCGAACGCGATGGGGTCGCCTCCGTCGGTGATGATGCGTTCGTTGACGATATCGAGCATTTCGAGGAACGAGGCTGAGTCGGGGATGCCTTTGGCGTCGTAGGTTTCGAATCGTCCGGGGGCATCCGGGCCGGCCTGGCGCCAGACTTTGAGGGTGAGATCGAGCGAGGATTTCTGAGCAGCCATGGGGTGGGAGAGATGGGGTTGGTGGGGCGCGCGGTCTCTGGGGAATCAGCGGTAGGAACGGGTGGAGAAGTGGACTTCCTCGTATTCGAGCCATTCCTTGTGGAGGGAGGGTTTGGCGAGGTCGCCGGTGAATTCCCAGGCGGCGACGTAGGAGAATTCGTCGTCGTGGCGGCGGGCTTCGCCTTCGTCCTGGTGTTCCACGCGGAAGTGACCGCCGCAGCTTTCCTCGCGGTGGAGGGCGTCGCGGCAGAGGAGTTCACCGAATTCGAGGAAGTCGGCGACGCGGCCGGCGAGTTCGAGTTGCTGATTGAACTGGGTACCGCTGCCGGGGACGCGGACATTCTGCCAGAATTCCTCGCGGAGGGCGGGGATTTTCTGAAGGGCTTCGGAGAGTCCTTCGCGGGTGCGGGCCATTCCGCACTTGTCCCAGATGAGGAGGCCGAGTTCGCGGTGGAAGCTGTCGGGGCTGCGCTTTCCGTTGATGGAAAGGATCTGGCTGGTGCGGCTGGAGACTTCTGCTTCTGCGCGGCGGCATTCCGGGTGGTCATCGGAGACCGAGCCTGGTTTCTGGGTGGCGAGGTAATTGGGGAGGGTGGCTGGGATGACGAAGTAGCCATCGGCGAGGCCCTGCATGAGAGCGCTGGCCCCGAGGCGGTTGGCTCCGTGGTCCGAGAAATTGGCTTCGCCGAGGACGTGGAGTCCGGGGAGGTTGCTCATGAGGTTGTAGTCGACCCAGAGACCGCCCATGGTGTAATGGACGGCGGGGTAGATGCGCATGGGGACCTCGTAGGCGTTTTCGCCTGTGATCTGTTCGTACATCTGGAAGAGGTTGCCGTAGCGTTCTTCGATGGCGTTGCGGCCGAGGCGTTTGATGGAGTCCGAGAAGTCGAGGTAGACTCCGAGGCCGCCGGGTCCGACGCCGCGGCCGTCGTCGCATTGTTCCTTGGCGGCGCGGCTGGCGATGTCGCGGGGGGCGAGGTTGCCGAAGCTGGGGTATTTGCGTTCGAGGTAGTAGTCGCGGTCTTGTTCCGGGATGCTGCCGGGTGGTTTACCGCAGTCTTCCCTGCGTTTGGGGACCCAGCAGCGGCCGTCGTTGCGGAGGGATTCCGACATGAGGGTGAGTTTGCTCTGGTAGGAACCGCTGACGGGGATGCAGGTGGGGTGGATCTGGGTGTAGCAGGGATTGGCGAACCATGCTCCCTTCTTGTGGGCGCGCCATGTGGCGGTCACGTTGCAGCCTTTGGCGTTTGTGGAGAGGTAGAAGACGTTGCCGTAGCCACCGGTGCAGAGGAGGACGGCGTCGCCGGCGTGGGAGGAGATTTTCCCGGTGACCATGTCGCGGACGATGATGCCTTTGGCGTGGCCGTCGACGACGACGAGGTCGAGCATTTCCGTGCGGGGGAACATTTTGACGCCGCCTCGGGAGATTTCCTTGGAAAGGGCCTGGTAGGCACCGAGGAGGAGTTGCTGGCCGGTCTGTCCGGCGGCGTAGAAGGTTCGGCTGACCTGGGTGCCCCCGAAGGAGCGGTTGGCGAGGAGGCCGCTGTATTCACGGGCGAAGGGGACGCCCTGGGCGACGCATTGGTCGATGATGGCGGTGCTGACTTCGGCGAGGCGGTGGACGTTGGCTTCGCGGGCGCGGAAGTCACCACCCTTGATGGTGTCGTAGAACAGCCGGTAGGTGCTGTCGCCGTCGTTCTGGTAGTTCTTGGCGGCATTGATGCCCCCCTGGGCGGCGATGCTGTGGGCGCGGCGGGGGGTGTCCTGGTAGCAGAAGCATTTGACGTTGTAGCCCTGTTCCGAGAGGGTGGCGGCGGCTGCGGCTCCGGCAAGGCCGCTGCCGACGACGATGATGGTGTATTTCCGGCGGTTGGCGGGATTGATCAGTTTCGACGTGTCCTTATGGCGGGTCCATTTCGAGGCGAGCGGTCCGGAGGGGGCTCCGTCCGGAGGGGTGTCACTGCTGCGTCGCGAGGTGGTGGTGCGGGCTTCGGCGTCGGTGTCGGAGAACATAATCGGTGATTCCTTAGGGAGGGCGCGGGCGGGATGCAAGGGAACTACGTGCCGCTCTGTCGGTGGGAGACAGTCTGCCGTGCGGGTGCGGGTGCGAAAAATTCGCGAAATTTCCGGGGGCAGATGTCCGGGAAGCGTTTAGGGTGGCGTTCTGCGCATTTCCCCGGGGTCGGGGAGTGCGGATTCTGCTGCAACCTCTTCAACTGATTCTGCCAAGGAATGAACCGTCGTCCCAATGCTGTTCCGGCTGTGCCTGTGCCTGCCCCGATTGTCCCTGCTGCTCCGTGGGGTGTTGATGATTCGCGGGATCTGTATGGCTTCGAGTCATGGGGCCATGGGTTTTTCGGGGTGAGCCGCGATGGGGAAGCCACTGTGCGGCTGGAGAGCAACGGGGACTATGCGGAGGTGAGTCTGATGCAGATCATCAAGGGGCTGCTGAAGAAGAACCGGAATTTCCATCTGCCGGCGCTCTTCCGGTTTCCGGATCTGCTGTATGCGCGCATCCGGGAACTGAACGAGACCTTCCGGGAGGAGATCCGGAATCAGGGGTATAAGGGTCGTTACCGCGGGGTATATCCGATCAAGGTGAACCAGCAGCAGCAGGTAGTGAAGGAGGTTACCGAGTATGGGCGGCAGTATCATTATGGTCTGGAAGTGGGCAGCAAGCCCGAGTTGCTGGCGGCGCTGGCGTTCATGCATGACCGCGAGGCGCTGCTGATCTGCAATGGCTACAAGGATGCCGAGTTCATTGATCTGGCGCTGCAGGCCAAGCAGCTCGGATTGAATGTGGTGCTGGTGCTGGAGATGCCGCCTGAGCTGGAACTGGTGATGGAGCGGAGCAAGGCGCTGGGGATTGATCCGGTGCTGGGGCTGCGCATCAAGCTGTCCACGAAGGGGAGCGGGCACTGGAGCGAGAGTGCGGGTGACCGCAGTCCGTTCGGCCTGAATTTCTCGCAGACCATCGAGGTGCTGGATGCGCTCAAGAAGGCGAACAAGCTGAAGTGTCTGCGGATGCTGCACTATCATCAGGGATCCCAGATTCCGAAGATCTCGACGATCCGGCTGGCGGCGCAGGAAGCGGCGCGGGTGTATGTGAATCTGGTGAAGGAGGGGGCTCCGATGGGGCTGCTGACTCTCGGGGGCGGGCTGGCGGTGGATTATTCCGGGAGGCGCATGGCCGACGAGAACAGCATGAACTACACGCTGCGGGAGTACTGTGCCGACCTTGTGGAGGCGGTGCAGAAGGTGATGGACGAGGCGGATGTACCGCATCCGGACATTGTCACGGAGTCGGGCCGGGCCATAGTTTCGTATTACAGCGTGCTGGTGTTTGACATTCTGGATGTGAACCGGATGGCGCACGAGGATCAGCTGCCGAAGCTGCCGCGGGGGTGTTCCGACACCTTGAAGAGCATGATGGAGGTGGTTCAGAACATGGACAAGCTGGCGATCCGGGAGACTTACCATGACATTCTGTTCTACCGTGAGGAACTGCTGACCCTGTTCCGGACTGGGCAGGTGTCGCTGCGTGAGCGTGCGCAGGGGGATCAGATTTACTGGAATGTGCTGACCAAGGTGGCGCGCCGGGCTGATGGGGTGGAGGAGCTTGATGGCCTGCGGACGCGGCTGGCTGATTTCTACTATGGGAATTTCTCGATGTTCCAGAGTCTGCCGGACGTGTGGGCGATCGGGCAGTTTTTCCCGGTGGCTCCGATTCACCGGCTGGAGGAGCAGCCGACGCGGGACGCGGTGATTTCGGATGTGACCTGTGACTGCGAGGGCGTGCTCAACAGTTTCATCAGTGAGGATGGCAAGCGGTCCACGATTCCGCTGCATCCGCTCAAGCCGAATGAGCCCTACATGATGGGGGTTTTTCTGGTGGGGGCGTATCAGGAAACGCTGGGTGATCTGCACAATCTGCTGGGGGACACCAGTGTGGTGACGGTGCGGATCAAGGGAGGCAAGATCAGCTACAGCCGGCAGCTGGAGGGGGACACGGCGGCCGAGGTGCTGTCGTATCTGGAGTATGTGCCACGCGATCTGCTGCGGAGGTTCCGGAATCTGACGGAGGATCCGGCGACGGTGAAGCGGGTGGATCCTGAGA
>CAZSDE010000185.1:0-2680 GCA_964605435.1 uncultured Akkermansia sp. | reverse complement strand
CCACATCAGAAAAATGGTCTGAGTAATATTGAGCAGCATGAGCAAAACTGATCCGCCCTCCCCCGCAGAGCGCCGCCAATGCTACATCCGGATCCTCCTCCGCTGCTGCCGGCCGCTCGTCGAGCGGGCGAAGCGGGTCGATCCGGAGAAGGCGGATGCGATTTACCGGAATTACCGGAGGAATCTGAAATCGTACACGTACTTCCGCGAGTGAAGCAGACCAGCCTGAGTGAATCATGAGTGCGTCGGAAGAACTTCCCGTCTTGTATGTGAAGCCTGGGTGTCCGTGGTGTGAGGAGGTGGAGGAATGGCTGGCGGCGCGGCGCATTGCGGTGCGGCGGGTGGTGGTGAGCGGGGACCGTGAGGCGATGGACGAGATGGTGGCGCTGTCTGGTCAGAGGAAGGCACCGACGATGGACTGGCATGGGGAGGTGCTGGCTGACTTCGGGGTGGCGGAGCTGGTGCCGTTTCTGCGGGCGCGCGTGCCCGGGTTGGCATGAAGCCGGCGGGGTCAGCGGGGTTGCTGGCGGGAGTGATGGTTCTGCGGTTGGCTGGGTTGGCGGATGCGGCGGGTGAGCAGGGCCGGCCGGAGCATCCGGATGGGCGGGAACTGGTGCGGAGGATTCATGCGAAGATGGTGGCGCGGGCGGCTGAGGAAAAAGGGGCCGTGGAGGGGTATGAGGAAGTGGTGCCGGGGTCGGGCGGGGTGAAATTCCGGATGGTGCCGGTCGCTGCGGGAAAGTTCCGGATGGGGAGTCCGGCGGGGGAGCGGGGGCGGCGGGAGGACGAAGGCCCGGTTGGTGAAGTGAAGGTGAGTGCCTTCTGGATGGGGTCGCATGAAGTGACGTGGGATTTGTTCATGCCGTGGCTGAAGGCACCGGTGCCGCGGTACCGGGATGGGTCGGTGCGGGGGAATGTCGGTGGGAGCAGTGATGCCGATGCGGTGAGCGGGCCGACTTCGCCCTATATGGATCCGACGTGGGGGATGGGGGAGCAGGGGTATCCGGTGATGGGGATGACGGATCATGCGGCTCTCAAGTTCTGTCAGTGGCTGAGTGTGCAGACGGGGCACTACTATCGCTTGCCGACGGAGGCCGAGTGGGAGTATGCGGCGCGGGCGGGGTCGGTGACGGCGTGGAGTTTCGGGGATGATGAAGCGGCACTGGGGGAGCATGCCTGGTTTTACGGGAACAGTGCGGTGGAAGGGGTGGAGACGACGCATCCGGTGGGGCGGAAGAAGCCGAATGCGTGGGGGCTGTTCGACATGCACGGGAATGTGGCCGAGTGGACGATGGACGAGTATGTGCCTGGTGGGTATCCGGGGGACGGTGGAGTCCGGGAGAATCCGTGGCGGGTGCCGCGGGGGAGGTACTGGCGGGTGGTGCGCGGGGGATCGTGGGATGACGATCCGCGGGACACGCGCAGTGCGGCGCGGCGGGCGAGCCGGGCCTCGTGGAAGGCGCAGGATCCGCAGCTGCCGAAGAGCCTCTGGTATCTGACCAATGCGACTTTCGTTGGTTTCCGGCTGGTGCGGCCGGCCGCGATTCCGTCGGTGGAGGAACTCGAGAGGATCTGGAATCTGGGTTCCGTGGGCGAGGACCGCGATGATACCCGGCCGGCGGAACGCTGAGATGCCCGGGTGCGGGGCAGCGGGCGGCGCGGGGTGGAAACACAGAACCCACTCCGTTCGGGTGATCCGGAGTGGGTCTGGGGTGTCTGCGGACCGGGTGACTCCGGATGGTTAGTCCTCCGGAGGGCCGCAAAGGGTTTGGGGTGCTTACTGGGCGACGTCGAAGCGGTCGAGGTTCATGACCTTCGTCCATGCGGCGGCGAAGTCCCTGACGAACTTTTCCTGGGCGTCTGCGCTGCCGTAGACTTCGGCGATGGCGCGGAGCTGGGAATTCGATCCGAAGACGAGGTCGACGGAGGAAGCCGTCCAGCGGACCTTGCCGGTGGCGCGGTCGCGGCCTTCGAAGAAGTGCTCGCAGGCTTCCGACTTCTTCCATTCCGTGTCCATGCTGAGGAGGTTGACGAAGAAGTCATTGGTCAGCGAGCCGCGGCGGTCGGTGAGGACGCCGAGGTCCGGGTGGAGCGTATTCGTGCCGAGCACGCGCATGCCTCCGACGAGCACAGCCATTTCCGGAGCGGAGAGCGTGAGGAGTTGGGCGCGGTCGACGAGCGTTTCCGGGCCGGGCCGGTCAAGTTCCTTGCCGAGGTAGTTGCGGAAGCCGTCCTGTTTTGGTTCGAGTACAGCGAAGGAGGCGGTGTCCGTCATTTCCTGGGTGGCGTCTGTGCGGCCTGGCTGGAATGGCAGGGTCAGCGAGTGACCGGCCTTTTTGGCAGCTGATTCGATGGCGGCGCAGCCACCGAGGACGATGAGGTCGGCGAGGGATACGCGTTTCTTGCCGGTCTGGGCGGCATTGAACTCCTTCTGGACCTTTTCGAGGGCGGCGATGACCTTGGCGAGCTGGTTAGGCTGGTTGACTTCCCAGTCTTTCTGCGGGGCGAGGCGGATGCGGGCACCGTTGGCACCGCCGCGTTTGTCGCTGCCGCGGAAGGTGGCGGCCGAGGCCCATGCGGTGGAGACGAGTTCCTGGACGGGGAGGCCCGAGGCGAGGATGGCGGTCTTGAGTTGGTCGGTCTCGGCTGGTCCGATCAGTTCGTGGTCCACAACGGGAAG
>CAZSDE010000184.1:4431-7143 GCA_964605435.1 uncultured Akkermansia sp. | reverse complement strand
TGAAGTCGCTGATTACGGCGGAGGGATTTGTGTGGGACAATGGGGCGGTGGGGTACTATCTGCGGGATGCCGGGATGCCGCTGGATAACATGTCGAACACGGCGCAGATTTTTCTGGGGACCCGGCTGGTGTGTGCGCAGTGTCACAACCATCCCTTCGACCGCTGGACGCAGAAGGATTACTATCAGATGGCGGCGTACACGTACAACGTGTCGACCGAGCTGAACCCGATGGATTTCGTGCGTGGGCTTGATGAGAAGGCGCTGGCGAGCAAGACCAAGCGGTCGGGAGAGCGTCAGCGTCAGGCCATGCGGCGGATCATTGATGGGATGCTGGAGCCGCTCAAGAATGGGGTGGGAGAGAACGAGGGAGCGAAGCTGAATCTGCCGGGGGATTACAAGTACGACGATGGCAAGCCGAATGAGCCGGTGGTGGCCAAGACGATTTTCGGGGAGAAGGTATCGAGTCGGCGCGAAGCGCGGCAGCATTATGCGGACTGGCTGGCATCGTCGGAGAACCCGAGGTTTACGACTGTGGCAGCGAATCGGCTGTGGAAGCGGGTGATGGGGATGGGTTTGATTGAGCCGGTGGATGATTTCAAGGATGGGACCGAGGCATCGAATCCGGTGCTCATGAAGTATCTGACCGGGCAACTGGTGAATTCGCGTTATGACGTGAAGAAGATGCTGCGGTCGCTTTACAATACGAAGACGTACCAGCGGGAGACCACGCGGGGGGATGTGCCTGAGGATCAGCCGTATTATTTCCCGGGGCCGGTGCTGCGGCGGATGTCGGCCGAGCAGATCTGGGACAGCCTGTGCACCGTGGTGATTCCTGATCCGGATGGCCGGAAGCGCGGGGATGGCTACAAGGCGAGGCTTGAGCAGATGCGGCAGGAAGCCGACCAGTTGAAGTCGGCCACCAAGGATGACATCATCGCGGTGGCCAAGAAGTATGCTGATCTTGATGCCGAGGCTGAGCTGAAGGCGATGGTGGCGCGTGACAAGCTGAACAAGGCGCGGGAGGCCAATGATGCGAAGGGGACGGCGGATGCGCAGAAGGAACTCAATGCGCTCAATGCCGAGCGGGATGGATTTCAGGCCTCGGCGCGGAGTGAGCTGATGAAGCTGACAGCGGACCGGAACCGTGGTGGTTTTACGGCGGCGCTGTCGCGGCCGGGGATGATGAAGGAGAAGCAGGAAATGGTCACGAAGACGCCCAATGATCCAGGGCAGTGGCAGGCGTATGGGGAAGAATTCTTCCGGGCGTCTGAACTGCCTTCGCCGGCTCCGGGCGGGCATTTCCTGCGTGAGTTCGGTCAATCGAACCGGGAAGTCATTGAGAATGCGAGTGGTGAGGCGTCGGTGAGTCAGGCTCTTAATCTGATGAACGGGCCGGTGTTTGAGACGATCATGGGAGAGAACAGTCAGCTCATGCAGCGGTTCCGCGGGGCGAGTACGGATGACGGGAGGATGAATGCGATTTTCCTGACCTTGTATGGGCGGAAGCCGAATGACACCGAGAAGGCGATTGTGGCCGAGACGGTGGCTGAGAAGGGCAAGGATGGCTGGAAGAACGTGATCTGGGCACTCCTCAACAGCCGCGAATTTGTATTCATTCAGTGAGCGGGAGCCGAGCGATCGGTGAGCGCGTAATTTTGTAAACCAAATCCAAATCCCCCCTAAGCACTATGGACGATTCCTTTCTCCGCAGATCCGATGAATTCAGCCGTCGTCGGTTCATGGGTTATGCCAGCAAGAGCCTGCTGGGAGTCAGTGTGATTCCGACGATGCTGCCCCTTGCTGGCCGTGCTGCTCCGGCGGCGGCGGTGGCTGCGGCGAGTGCGGCTCCGGCGGCGGGCCGCAAGCCGACGGCGCGGAACATCATTTATCTGTATATGGCTGGAGGGATGACCCATGTGGACACCTTTGATCCGAAGCCAGAGGCTGGGGAGAAGGTGGCAGGTCCCGTGAAGGCGATTCAGACGAAGGCCGACGGGGTGATGATTTCGGAGTATTTCCCGATGCTGGCGAAGCAGATGGACAAGGTGTGTCTTTTCCGCGGGCTGACGACGACGCAGGGGGCGCATGAGCAGGGCAATTATTTCATGCACAGCAGCTATACGATGCGCGGGACGATTCAGCATCCGGGGATTGGGGCGTGGCTGCTGCGGATGGAGGGTCGGACCAACCGGACCCTGCCGGGCAGTGTCTGCATTGGTGGCGGGGCCAACGGTGGCGGGGCTGGCTTCATGGAGAGCAAGTATGCGCCGTTGTATGTCGGGTCGCCGACGGATGGGGTGCCGAACAGCAAGGCGCGGGTGGGTTCGCGGGAATTCGATGACCGCCGCATGCTGGCGGACAAGTTCGACATGTCGTTCCACAGCAAGTATGATGTGAAGAAGGTGCGGGCGTACAGTGACATGTATGATGACGCGGTGCGGCTGATGCGTTCCGAGGACCTGAAGGCCTTCAATCTGAATCTGGAGGATCAGAAGGTGCGGGACGAGTATGGCACGGACGGGTTTGGTCAGGGCTGTCTGCTGGCGCGGAGGCTGATTGAGAACGATGTGCGGCACGTCGAAGTGACCCTTGGGGGCTGGGACACGCACAACAACAACTTCCAGGCAGTGCAGGGGCTCGCGAGTCGGCTCGACCAGGGACTTTCGGCGCTGCTGAACGACCTCGACCGCCGTGGTTTGCTCAATGAGAC
>CAZSDE010000184.1:0-4421 GCA_964605435.1 uncultured Akkermansia sp. | reverse complement strand
GGTGGTGCTGACGACTGAGTTCGGGCGCACGCCATACGTGAACGAGAACGACGGACGCGATCACTTCCCGAAGGCCTTCAGCGGCCTGATGGCTGGTGGCGGCATTGCGGGTGGTCAGGCGCATGGCCGGACCAACGAGCATGCGACCGACGTGGAGGAAGGCAAGGTCAGTCCGCCGGACTTCAATGCGACGATTGCCTATGGTCTGGGGCTGCCGCTGGACGAAGTGATCTACAGTCCGTCCAAGCGGCCGTTTACGATTGCCGACAAGGGACAGCCGGTGACTTCGGTCTTCGGCTGAGCCTTGGGGGCGGGGTGTGATCGGTTCGGGGAATGGCAGGAGCCTTCGGTTCCGGGGTTTGGCGTCGCTGTGCCGGGGTGGTGCGTGGCAGGGTGGTCGGGTGCAGGGATGCGTCCGGGTCCTGTTGTGGGGAGGTCATGGTCATCCGTGGGTGTGGGAGTGTTCCTTGTTGCTGGGGCGGGGAGATTCCGTGAGGTGGGAGGGATGATGAAGGTGACAGGGAAATGGGAGGAGGGGGACCATGGCGGTGCCGCTGGGTGGCCATGCGGCGTGGTGGTGTGGTGTGCTGGGTTGCTGGCGGGGAGGTTCTGGCGATGAGGGTGGGGATGGTGCTGCTGGGGGTGTTGTCGCTGGTGGGCTGTGCGCCCATGGGACCGGACTACCGTCGGCCCGAGCTGGTGACTGATGCGCGGTACAAAGAGGAAGGCGTGTGGCGATTTGCGGTGCCGGCCGATGCGGTGCCGCGGGGGGCGTGGTGGCGGGTGTTCCGGGATGCCGAGCTGGATCGGCTTGAGGAACTGGCGGGGGCAGGGAATCCTGGGTTGCGGGCGGCGCTGCTGCGGGTGGATCAGGCGCGGGTGGCGGCCCGGGGAACGGCCGTTGAGTTTCTGCCGGAGGCCAATGCGAGGGTATCGGCTGACCGGCGCGGGGATTCCGGGAATCTGCGGCGGTCGCGTGGTGACGTGGCGTTTTTCGGGGCGACGTGGAATCAGTTCCGGGTGCCGCTCGAGGCGGCATGGGAGCTGGATTTCTGGGGTCGGGTGCGGAGGACAGTGGAAGCCGCCGAGGCCGATGCGGGGGCGGCGGCGGCGCGGGCGGCGTCTGCGCGCCTGGCCATGGAAGCTGATCTGGCGCAGAACTACTTTGCGGCGCGCACCGTGCAGTCCGAGATCGAGGCCCTTGAGGCGACCGTGGAGCTGAGGAAGCGGGCCGTGGGGCTGGTGAACGACCGGTTCCGCAGCGGGGCCATCAGCGAGCTGGATGTGGCGCGGGCCGAGACTGAGCTGGCGGGAGCGGAAGCCGAGGTTGCGGCGCTGCGGCAGCGGCGGTCCGAATTGGTCAATGCGATGGCCACGCTGACGGGTCAGGCCGCCACGTCCTTCCGCTGCGGGACGCCGGCGCTGGCGGGGGAACCGCCGGCGATTCCGGCCGGGGTGCCTGCGGATCTGCTGCAGCGGAGGCCGGACATTGCCGAGAGTGAGCGGCGCATGGCGGCCGCCAGTGCGCGCATCGGGGCAGCCAAGGCGGCCTTTTTCCCTTCCGTGCGTCTGACGGGGAGGCTGGCCGTGGAATCGTCGGCGACCGATGATCTGTTCACGCTGGGGAGCCGGGCGTGGGCGGCGGGATCCGCGGTTAATTTTCCGATCTTCGAGCAGGCGCTCAATGCGGCGGTGTATTCCGGCCGCAAGCTGCAGTTTGAGGAAGCGCTGGCGACGTATCAGCAGACCGCGCTGCGGGCGTTTGAGGAAGTGGAGAATCAGTTGTCGGCGCTGCGGTATCTGAGCGAGCAGGAAGCTGCGCAGGGGCGGGCGGTGGTGGCTTCGGGGCGGGCGGCCGTGCTTTCCGCCGAGCGATTCCGGGCTGGTGCGGTTTCCTTTCTGGAAGTGGTTGATGCGGACCGGACGCGTCTGCAGTCGCTGCGGCAGTCGCGTCAGACGGCGGGTCAGCGGTATGTGGCGACGGTGCAGTTGATCCGTGCGCTGGGGGGAGGGTGGTGAATTTCCGAAATGCGATTATGAAGCGAGAACTTTATCTGATGCTGCCGGTGAGTGGGTTGCTGATGTTTGGCTGTTCCGAGGGGAAGCCGGCGGCGGGTGGGGGACGGCCGGGTGTGGGGATGGCTGCGGTGCCGGTGACGGTGGCCGTGGTGGGTTCGCGCGATCTTCCGGTGGAAGTGAAGACCTTTGGGAATGTCGAGCCGGTGGCGACGATTGGGATCAAGGCGCAGGTGAGCGGGGAACTGATTTCCGTGAGTTTCGAGGAAGGGCAGGAAGTGAAGAAGGGCGATCTGCTTTTCACGATTCAGCCGAGGCTTTTCAATACACAGCTGGCGCAGGCCCAGGCGAATCTGGAACGCGACCGGGCCCTTGCGCAGGCGGCCGAGCTGACCCTGCGGCGACAGGAGGAACTGGACCGCCGGGGATCCGGGGTGCGGGAGGAACTTGAGAAGGCGCGGGCGCAGGCGGCCGCCACCGCAGCAACTGTGAAGGCCGATGAAGCGCTTGTGCTCATTGCCGAGACGCAGGTCAACTACACGACCATTGAAAGTCCGATTGATGGCAAGACTGGGAGCATCCGGCTCCAGCCGGGGAATCTGATCCGGAATACCGATGACGAGCCCCTGACGACCGTGGTGCAGCTCGATCCCATTCAGGTGGCCTTTGCGCTGCCCGAGCAGCATCTCGGGGCCGTGCGGGAAGGGATGAAGCCCGGGGCTGTGCCGCTGGTGGCGACGGCGCGCGATGCCCGGGACGGCCGGGTCCTTGGCGAAGGCAGCCTCACGTTCATTGCGAATACGGTCGACCGTGCGACCGGGACGATTGGGCTCAAGGCGACCTTTGCGAATGCCGGGCGGGCATTGTGGCCCGGTGCCTTTGTGGATGTTTCGCTGACGCTGTCGACCGACCGGAATGTGCTCACGGTTCCGGCGGCGGCGGTGACCATGAGTCAGCAGGGACCGAGGGTCTGGGTAGTGCGGGAGGATGGCACGGCCGAGAGCCGCCAGGTTTCCGTGCTGAGGAATGCCGGGGAATGGTCCGTGCTGCGCGAAGGCGTCAAGGCCGGCGAGAAGGTCATCACGGGTGGGCAGTCGAGGGTCCTGCCTGGAGCCAAAGTGGTGCCAACCGATAGTTCTGAAGCGGCAGGGGAAGCGGCGAAAGGAGGCAAGGCGTGACACTGACCGACGGGTTCATCCGGCGGCCGGTCATGACGACCCTGATCATGCTGGCGATCATGGGTTTCGGGTTCTTTGCGTACACGAAGCTGCCCGTTTCCGACCTTCCGAATGTGGATTTTCCGACCCTGCAGGTGACCGCCAATCTGCCGGGGGCGAGTCCTGAGACGATGGCATCGAGTGTGGCCACCGTGCTGGAGCGGCAGTTCACGAGCATTGCGGGGATTGATTCGATGACCTCGTCGTCCGCGCTGGGGCTGACGAACATCACGATTCAGTTCAATCTCGACCGCGGGCTTGATGCGGCGGCGCTTGATGTGCAGTCGGCGATTACGGCGGCGCAGAAGCTGCTGCCGCGGGACATGCCCAATCCGCCGACGTACCGGAAAGTGAATCCTGCGGATTCGCCTGTGATTTTTCTGGCGGTGACGAGTGCGAGCATGCAGCTGAGCGAGGTCAACGAGTATGCCGACACGTTCATAGCGCAGCGGTTGTCGACGGTGCCGGGGGTGGCGCAGGTGAATATTTTCGGGCCGCAGAAGTATGCGGTGCGGGCGCAGTTGGATCCGCGGGCGATGGCGAGTCAGGGATTGGGGATTGATGAAGTGGTGGCGGCGGTGGAGAGTGGGAATGTCAATCTTCCGACGGGGACGCTGCATGGGGCGAACGAGGCCGTGACGGTGCGGAGCAGTGGGCAGCTGGTGGATGCGGCGGCGTTCCGGGAGTTGGTGGTGGCGTACCGGAATGGGGCACCGGTGCGGCTGGGGCAGCTGGGTCGGGTCATTGATGGAGTGGAGAATCCTCGGATCGCGAGTTGGTTCCGGGATGTGCGGGGCATTGTGCTGGCGATTCAGAAGCAGCCGGGATCGAATACGGTGGCGATTGTCGATGGGATCCGGGCGTTGCTGCCGCAGATTCAGTCGCAGCTGCCGCCGGCGATCCAGGTCGATGTGCTTTCGGACAAATCGATAACGATCCGGGAAGCGGTGCATGAGGTCGAGTTCACGCTGGTGCTGAGCATTGTGCTGGTGGTGCTGGTGATTTTTCTGTTTCTGCGGAATGTGCGGGCGACGCTGATTCCGTCGGTGGCGATGCCGTTGTCGGTGCTGGGGACCTTCATGGTGATGCATGTGCTGGGGTACAGTGTGGACACGTTCAGTCTGCTGGCGCTGACCTTGGCGGTGGGGTTTGTGGTGGACGATGCGATTGTGGTGCTGGAGAACATTG
>CAZSDE010000183.1:0-7169 GCA_964605435.1 uncultured Akkermansia sp. | reverse complement strand
GGGTGGCGCCGACGTTGGTGCCGCCGTTGGCGGGGCCGCGGATGACGATGGGGCAATTGATTTTTCCGCCGCTCATGTAGCGGATGGTGGCGGCGTTATTGATCATCTGGTCCCATGCGACGTAGGCGAAGCTCCAGAACATGAGTTCCATGACGGGGCGGATACCGAGCATGGAGGCACCGACGCCCATGCCGATGAAGCCGGCTTCGCTGATGGGGGTATCGACGACGCGTTTGTCGCCCCATTTTTTCCAGAGGCCCTGGGTGACCTTGTAGGCACCGTCGTACTGGGCCACTTCTTCGCCCATGAGGACGACGTTTTCGTCGCGGGCGAGTTCTTCATCGAGGGCGTGGCGGAGGGCTTCGCGGTAGGTGATGACAGGCATGGGAGAGGGATAGAAAGCAGTGAGGAGGAGGCGACGCTGGAAGGGGTGCATTCCGGATGGCCTTTGTTCCGCCGGATCCGGGAAGGTTGGGCGGGGCGGTCTGCGGATGCGGGGCCGGGAGTGCCGGGGGTGGTGATCAGTCGTTGAAGAAGTGGCGGCCTGTCCGGCCGGCTTCCGTGAATTCGTCGACTTCGAAGTAGACGTCCTTGGTGATGTCTTCGACTTGGGGGAACGGGCTGGCGTCGGCGAAATCGGCAGCGGCGTTGGCTTCTGCCTTCGCTTCGCGGTCGATCTGCTGGTAGGTTTCCTCCGTGAGGACACCTTCTGTGGTGAGGCGCTGGCGCCAGAGCTGGATGGGATCGAAGTGCTGTTTGTAGCGTTCGATTTCGTCTTCGGCGCGGTAGACTTTGGCTTTGGCGTCCGAGACTGAGTGGCCGTAGTGGCGGTAGGTATTGATTTCGACGACGGTGGGGCGGCTTTCCTCGTGGGCGCGTTTTACGGCGATCGCCATTTTGGCGCGGAGTTCGTAGAGGTCCCAGCCATTGATGAGGTCCCAGACGATGTCGTAGCCATCGGCGCGGTAGGCGAGGCAGTTTTTGTAGACCGAGCTGCGGGCCTGGCTGGTGCCCATGGAGTAGCCATTGTTTTCGATCACGTAGATGACGGGGAGATCGAAGAGACCGGCGAGGTTGAGGGATTCGTGGTAGGCTCCCTGATTGACGGCTCCGTCGCCCATGAAGCACATGCAGGAACCGGTGAGGCCTTTGTATTTGAGGTAGTAGGCGATGCCTGCGCCGAGGGGGGTCTGACCGCCGACGATGCCGTGGCCGCCCCAGTAGTTCTTGTCCGGGGCGAAGAAGTGCATGGAGCCGCCTTTGCCTTTGGAGCATCCGGTGGCGCGGCCGAAGAGTTCGGCCATGCATTCGTTCATGGACATGCCGACGGCGAGGGCATGGCCGTGGTTGCGGTAGGCTGTGATCATGTGGTCGTGCTGGCCCATGAGGGAGGCGCAGCCGACGGCGATGGATTCCTGGCCATCGTAGCGGTGGAGGAAGCCGCCCATTTTACCGGCTTCGTAGTGTTTGCCGGCGGTCTGTTCGAATCGGCGGATGCGGATCATGTCGCGCAGGAGCCGGATTTTGGTCTCCGGGGAGAGCGACTGGTTGACGGAGGCGAGGGCGAAGTCGGTGGGATCGACGTGGTGCTCGGGGTCGGCTACGCTGGGCTTCATGGGGTTTCAGTCAGGTGGCGCGCGGTGGCTGGGTGGAGACGTGGAGGGAAGGAATCAGAGGGCGGTGGCGGGTGTCATGCCATGGGCGGCGGAAGATCTCCGTGTGTGGGCGCGGCAGAGGAGCCAGAAGAGGGCGGTGAAGGAGGTATCGCCGATGAGTTGGCGGAGACCGAAGACCCATGTCTGCGGGGAGAATTCCGGCAGACCGGTGGTGAGGCACTGCCACCATCCGGCGATGGTGGGTGGGTAGCCTGGGGCTGAAAAGAAAGAAACCGTGTTGCTCAGGAGGTAGAACAACACGGTGGAGAGAGCGGAGGCGGCGAGTACGGGTACGGCGGAGGATTTTGTGCGTACGGCCGAGCCTGCGGCGATGGCGAGGGCGGCGGCGGCGAGTTGTACGGCGAGGAAGCTGCCCCAGAACGGGATGCCGGTGAGGTGGTGGATGAAGAACTGGGGGACGAGGACGGCGGCGAGTCCGACGGCGATGGCGGAGCGGCGTGGGAGGAAGGCACCGCTGCAGACGGCGAGTCCCATGAGGGGGGCGAACCCGGCGGCGGCCCTGAGGGTATCGCCTGGGGCGGCCCATGGGGCGATGCGCAGCACGACGATGGAGCCGAGGAGCAGAAGTGTGGCAATCATGGTGGTGCTGGTTTCTGGAAGGTGCCTTGGCTGTAGGTGACGGGAATGCTACGTTTGCCGCGGGGCTTTGTCCACCCGGTTTCTGCGTGGGGGTTGGGGTGGTGGGCGTTAAGGAGATTTTAGCGTTGGGGGAGGGAGCGGAGGGCTGCGATGCGGTCGAGCATGGGAGGGTGGGAGTAGTGGAGGAAGACGTAGAGTGGGTGTGGAGTGAGGTTGGAGAGGGAGTCGCGGGCGAGGCGTTTGAGGGCGGCGATCATGTCGTGGGGGCCGCCGGTGGCATCTGCGGCGTAGGCGTCGGCTTCGTATTCGTGTTTGCGGCTCCAGAGGCTGCTGGCGATGCCGATGAGGAGTTGGGCGGGTTCGAAGAGGATCATGAAGAAGACGAAGCCGAGCCAGAGGGAGGGTTGGGAGACGCCGAAGGCTTTGAACAGCTGGGTATTATTCAGGAGGAGGCCCATGAGGAGGAAGAGGACGGCGAGTTGGAGGACCGCGGCGCAGAGGCGCTGGATGATGTGGTGGCGGCGGAAGTGGCCGATTTCGTGGGCGAGGACGGCGAGGAGTTCTGGTTCCGGGTGTTTGTCGACGAGGGTATCGAAGAGGGCGATGCGTTTGTGGCGGCCGAAGCCGGCGAAGAAGGCATTGGCTTTAGTGGAGCGGCGGCTGCCATCGACGATGAAGACATCGCTGAGGGGGAACTGGCAGCGGTTGGCGAGGCTGAGGATGGCGGAGCGGAGCGTTCCGTCGGCGAGGGGGGTGAATTTATGGAAGAGGGGCATGAGCCAGCGTGGGGCGATGAACTGGATGGCGAGCAGGAAGATGGTGGTGGCGAGCCATGCCCAGAGCCATGCCCTGGGGGAGTGCTGGAAGATGAAGAGGAGGAGGGCGAGGAGGGGGAGGCCGACGAGGGCGGCGAGGGCGAGGCCTTTGAGGTGGTCGGCAGCGAAGGTGCCTGGGGTGGTTTTATTGAAGCCGTATTTGGCTTCGATGCGGAAGGTGTCGTGGATTTCGAACGGGAGCGAGAGGAGGGACGAGGCGAGGTAGAGGAAGCTGAAGCCGAGGAGGCCCTGGGCGATTTCCGAACTGGCGAGCGAGCGGACGAGGGCGTCGAGCCAGCCGAAGCCGCCGGCGAGCCAGAAGGCGAGGAAGACGAGGAGGCGGACCGTGCCGGTGATGAGGCCGAAGCGTTCGCTTTCGCGGGTGTACTGCTGGCTGCGGGCGTAGTCGTCGGCGCTGAAGACGCCGGAGAATTCCTCCGGGAGGGACGGCTGGAGGCGTTTCAGGTTGAGGAGGGAAGCGACCACTTCGAGGAGGTGGAGACCGGCCAGCGAGGCGAGCAGGAGAACGAACCAGGGATTCGAGAGGTGCATGGTTTGGGGGGATCAGTGGAGGCCGGTGGCTGGGGCGTCATCCGGGTTTTTCCGGGGAGCTGGCGGGGAGGCTTCCTGCCATTTCCGGAGGACATTCGGGAGATCGCGCGGGGAGGTGACGGAGAAATCGTATCCGCCGGGGTTGTGGCGGCGCATGGAGGGTTCGGTGGGCCAGAGTCTGCCGTCGCGTTTGCCTGGGAAGATGGGTTGGAGGGAATGGGGGTGGTAGAAGCGTGGCCAGCGTGCGGGGTGATCGGGGAGGGGGTGACTGGCGAGCCATGCGCAGGCGCTCGTGATGGCGCTGGTGATTTCCGGGGAGGTGGGTTGGATGCGGCAGAGGAAGCGGACGACGTGGGAGCTTTCGCTGCTGGTGAGGGCTGGGGGTTCGTAGGCGCGGGCCGAGACCGGGGCGAGCGTGAGGGGGTCGTACTGGGCCGCCCAGATGGTGAGTTGTCCGGCGGTGCGCTGCTGGAGCTGGAGGAGGCAGCGCGTGCCGCGGGCGACTGCGGAGGCGGCCGCGGAGCGGCGGGAGGGGTCGAGCCATGTCCAGTCGTTTGGTCCGGCCGCGGCGTCGCTGAGCAGTTCGAGGACGCGGATCATGGCGTCGTCATTGAGGGTGATGGCGTCGTGGTAGTTTCCTTCGAGGGGGAAGCTCTGGGGCCAGCCGCCGTTGGGGAACTGGGCGGCGAGGAGGTAATCGATTCCCTTTTCTGCGGCTGTCCCTGTGGCTGGGCTGGGCCAGTGGTGGTGGTGCCATGCGAGGAAGCGGAGGGGGTCGGTGGTGGCGCGGTTGTCGATGGTGCCGGCGTAGTGGTGGGGATTGTCCGACGTTGTCCAGTTCATGCCTTTGGCGCGGGGCTGGGTGAAGCCGAGGCCCTTGGACCAGCCACCCGAGGGGAGCTGGAAGCTGATGATGCTGCGGACGAGGGGATCGCCCGCGGGTCCGGCGAACTGGGCGGCCATGGTTTTCGGGTCGAACTGGAACGAGCCTTCCGGGGCGGGGATGGGTGCGGGGAGGTTGGCTGTTTTTGTTTCTGCGGCGAGCTGGCTGGCGAGTTCGCTGCGGAGTTGGTCGCTGCGGGCGAAGTAGCGGGACCATGGGGGGCGCTCGTCGTCCCGGAGCTGGGCGAGTCTGCGGGCGTAGCGGGCCGTGGCCGATTCCGGGGGCCCTTTGTATTTGAGTTGGCGGTTGGCCCATGAGAGGGAGGCGCGCCAGTCTTCGAGGGTGACGTCGTGGGTGCCCTTGCGGAGGAAGTAGCCGAGGCTGGAATTGATGAGTTTCCCTGGTTCGGGCCACTTGCGGATGGCGAGCGGTTTTGGGCAGCCGAGGAATTCGTAGAGCGGAGCGGTGGCCGCGAGCGTGAGGAATTCGCCTTCCGGGTCGGCCCAATGGTCGTCCGATGCGCTGGTGGCGAGGAGGGGTCGTGGGGCGAGGAGGGCGGCGAGCTGATGCTGGTCGAAGGGCTGGTTGGCTTCCTTGTGGGCGTAGGCAGCGAAGTTCCGGCAGAACCAGTGTGGGAAGCGGGAGACGAGGTCCGCTGTTGTTTCGCCGCTGAGGCGTTTGGTGAGGGCGAGGCCGCCTGCACCTGAGCCGTGGGAGATGGCGGCGGCGAAGCGGGTATCCTGAGCGGCGGCCCAGAGGGCGGCCTTGCCGAGTCTGCTGAAGCCCGTGACGGCGATGCGGGAGGGATCGATGCGGTCGTGGGTGGCGAGGAAGTCCATGGCGCGGCTGAGGGCCCATGCCCATGCGCCGAGGGTGCCCCAGTCTGCGGGGCCGGGTTCCGGGGCAAGTCCGCGGGGGCCCAGGTTCCAGTTTCCGGGTTCGTCTGGTTCGATTTCGCCGCAGGCGGCGGTAGCGAGGCCCCAGCCATGGAGGAGGAGGGTATCGAGGCACCACATGTGGGCGAAGCGGCCGCGGCTCGCTTCGGTGGGCCGATGGTCGGGAAGTTTGTTATCGAAGAGACCGAGGGCCCAGTGGGTGGGGACAGGAAGGTCGGGGTCTGTGACCGTGGTGTGGTTGCCGTCGAAGTTCAGGCCGAGGAAGACAGGGACGCGTGGGCCCGCGTCGTTGGGGAGGTAGACGAGCAATTCCATCTGGCGTCCGGACTCCGTGCCTTCGAAGAGGATGCCGACGCGGAGTCTGGTGGCGCGGCCGCCGCGGGCGAGGGGTTGTTCTCCGCGGATCACGAAGCGGAGCTGGTCGGGTCGGCCGATGGGGGTGCGGCCGTACATTTTGCGGGCGAAGAGGTCGAGCAATTCCGCGCGGCGGGTGGGCCATGCGGCGGGGCTGCCGAGTTTCCGTCCGGAGGAATCCGCGAGGAGATCCGGGAGCGGGAAAGCGGTCACGGCGGGTGCTGGCGGCGATGGTTCCGCAGCGGTGGCGATGGCAGCGGCGGCGGAGAGGATCAGCGCGAACCCGCGGATGGCGCGGCGGGGATGGCGCGGTGTCATCAGGCGAGGACGGCTTTGACGAGATTGCCGTGGATGTCCGTGAGCCGGAAGTCGCGTCCCTGAGAGCGGAAGGTGAGGCGGGTATGTTCGACGCCCATGAGGTGGAGGATGGTGGCGTTGAGGTCGTGCACGTGGACGGGATCCTGGGTGATATTGTAGCAGAAGTCGTCCGTGGCGCCGAGGGTGAAGCCCCTGCGGACGCCGGCACCGGTCATGAGGACTGTGAAGCAGCGCGGGTGGTGATCGCGGCCGTAGTTGTCGTCCGAGATGCCGCCCTGCGAGTAGATGGTGCGTCCGAATTCCCCGCCCCAGACGATGAGGGTATCGTCGAGCAGTCCGCGGTCCTTGAGGTCGAGGATGAGAGCAGCGGTGGCCTGATCCGTGTCGCGGCATTGGCCGCGGATGGCATTGGGGAGGCCGCCGTGGTGGTCCCAGCCCATGTGGAAGAGCTGGATGAAGCGGACGTCGCGTTCGGCGAGGCGGCGGGCGAGGAGGCAATTGGCGGCGTAGGAACCCGGGCGTTTCACATCCGGGCCGTAGCGTTCAAGGGTGGCTGGGGATTCCTTGGAGGTGTCTGTGAGGTCCGGGACACTCGACTGCATGCGGAAGGCGAGTTCGTACTGGGCGATGCGGTTCTGGATTTCCGGGTCGCCGAGGGCGTCGTGGCGGCGCTGGTTGAGGGTGGCGAGTTCGTCGAGGGAATCGCGCCGCATGGAGCGGTCCATGCCTGGGGGGTCGCCGAGGTAGAGCACGGGTTCGCCTTTGTTGCGGAATTTGACTCCCTGGTAGCGGGCGGGGAGAAATCCGGCGCTCCAGAGGCGGTCGTACAGTGGCTGGTCGTCCGGGCGGCCGCTGCCGAAGCTGGTGAGGACGACGTAGGCGGGGAGGTCGGCGTTGGCGGTACCGAGGCCGTAGCTCATCCATGCGCCGATGCTGGGTCGTCCGGCGAGCTGGGAACCGGTCTGCATGAAGGTGATGGCCGGGTCGTGATTGATGGCTTCCGTGTGGAGCGAGCGGATCATGCACCATTCGTCCGCGAGTTTGGCCATATGGGGCATGAGGTCGCTGAACCACATGCCGGACTGGCCGTGCTGGG
>CAZSDE010000182.1:1409-7181 GCA_964605435.1 uncultured Akkermansia sp. | reverse complement strand
CGAAGAAGCAGCAGTAGTTCTGAACATTGAGCGGGAACGAGCCACTGCCATAGTCGTTCGCGATGGGTTCTTCCGCCGAGACGATGCAGTTCCGCAGGTCGACGGTGATGTTCATGGTGGTGGTGCCATACTTGTTGCGGGTGTGGACCCCGACACTGTGGAAGTTGCCGTCGCTCGTATTGGTCGGATGATTCTCCGCAACGATCGTGCAGTTCTCGAAGACATTCAGGAACGGTCGTGTCTCGGCAGAGCCAGTCTGGCACTTGGTGGAAACGCAGATGTCGCAATCAATGATCTGCGTGCGGCGGACGGTGATGTCGTTGTTGAGGAGACTGATGCCCTTGTCGAAGGCGTTGCGGACAATGCAGTCTTCGATGGTCAGGCCACCCGCCAGCAGATCAATGGCATCATCGCCGCAGTTGCTGAAGACACTGCCGCGCAGCACGACCGGACGTCCGCCGCTGTCGTGAATGTAGATATTGTCCTCGTCGTCAGGACCACCGCTTTCCCGGTACGATGCCAGCATTTCACTGAAGTTGCTGTCCTCGATCAGAATGGCACTGCCATCCGTCTCCGGCCCCATCACGCAGCGTGCAAACTGCGACCGCCGCATCGTCATGGAGACATTGCCGGAATTAGTCAGGGTCTTGCCCACAAGGTCGGCGACCACGCCGTCCTCGAAGGTCCAGTTGGCCCCATTCGTGAGACGGAAGCAGGGACCAGTGCCCGTATGACCACCGCCCGGTGCATGACAGGCCAGGGAAACTAGGCAGTGACGCCAGACACTCGTGGAGCCGCCGACATTGATTTCCCCCCAGCGCGTGGTGGGATCATTTGCCGTGATGCTGATGGGCTGCGCAGCGGTACCGAGCGCATTGATCTGACCACCGGTGCTGATGAGGTCGGCTCCCGTCGTGCTGCCCGCCCCCGACGTTCCCGCCATCAGAATGTGTGTGCCCGGCGCAATGTTGAGCGTCGCTCCCGCTGGCACCGTGACATCGCCAGTCACACGCACCACCCCACTCCATTCGCTGACACCCTCAGGCAGGGTGCCACTGACCGCAGTTCCCGCCGCAGCCCCGAGACTCGTGAGCGCCTTGCCCGCGCTGAGCGAACCAACCGACGCCGTCAGGGTGAATGGTCCGGGATCGGCGGCCGCAGAACTGACCGTTCCGGTCAGCCGGAAGTCGAAGCTTACATCCGATGATGTGGCGCTGCCCTGCCTCACTTCGACGGCCACGGTGTTGACTCCGGCACGGACGGCGGACAGCGGAATCGTGAAATTGGCAGTCGCGTTATCGGCACTATTAGCGCTGCAGTAGGAAGTGATCGGGGTTCCCGGCGCAATATTGCTGCTGCGCTGCACCTCGGTGCCATTCACGTATATCACATAGGAATCATCGTAGAGGATCTGACCATTCAGGGCCGATAGCTTGGCCAAATCATCGACCGTGAACGTGGACCGGAAAAAGTACGTCGGTACATTCTGGACACCGGCGACAGTGGGGTTGTAGTCAACCCGGGGAAAACGCTGGTTCTCGTCAGCGTCTGCTGCAGCACTGTAGCCTGTCTGCGTGGGACGCACAATCCAACTGGAGTCATCAAACCCTTCATTCATCCATGTGGTAGCCGGGAACGCTCCGATCGTCAGCGTGGTGAGATCGTGCTTCACTCGCCATGTGGTCCCCGGGTTTCCGCTGACAGTATCGGCCGTGCCCGTTCCGCCGGTTCCATAACGGAAGTAGGTGACCGTACTGGTTCCGCCGCCGCCGACGGTCACGAGCGCACTGCCCATCCCATTGGTCAGACTGACGGTGGAAGGGGAAACGGTGACGCCATTGCTGGCGGCGAGGTTCACGGTGGAGTTCCATGCGCGGCGGTTGAGGTTCCCCTGGGCATCGCGCAGGTCGACGCGCACGAGCATGGGAATTCCGGGAATGTAGCTGTCGGGAGCGAGCATGGCGAGCGATCCCGGCGAAGTCAGGGTGCCGCTCACGGTGGTCCCGCCGGCCGCGAGCCACGAGACATTGCTCACGAATTCCTGCACGACATTGCCGGTGCCATTGATGCCATCCCAGAAGCGGACGACCACCTTGTTGAGGCCGGGGCGCAGCACGGAGCCACCGCCCGCCGGGACCGCCAGCCTCCATGTGCCCACCGCGTCGCTGCCTGCCGTCCGGTAGAACCACTGAGCCAGCACGCCATTCACCGTAACGCTCCACGTGCGCGCCACATGGAAGGTTCCCGTGAAATTCGCCGCCCCAGTCGTCGTCACTCTGTACCCTTCAATGCTGTCAGGCGCATTGCCGCTCACATTGAGCGAATACGTCTGCGGAATCTGACTCAGCACATTCGCCCGCCGCGCATCGATGTATCCCTTGATCTCCTGGATGCCCCGGTTCGGGGTTGCCGCCGAGCCATCCGTCGCCGGAACCCAGCCCGTGAAGAGCCGGTCAATGAACGGATCAACCGTCGCGCGATTGAACCAGCGGTCCATGGCATCGAGCACCGCAGCGTAGTATTTCGGGACAAGGGCCGGGTGATTGAAGAGACGCCGCAGTCCGACGACTCCCGTGTTCCCATTCTGCACCTGTTCATCGTAGCTGAAGAGCGAGCGCGTGATCGGATTGCCGACGCCGGCCCCGATATCGAAGATGTCGTCGAGATCGTGCGGCACAAAACGGAAGCGCTTGTCGACGACACCGCGGTAGAGCGAGAAGTCGTCGGCCCGTCCGCTCTGCAGTCCGCCTTCCTGATTTCCCAGCAGGGCATCGCAGGCGATGTAGCGGTAGAATTGATCGAGATCGAGAACGGTGGCCACCGCCGCTGGGTAGTCGGCATTGGAAATGGCCGGCTGTTCCGCGGTCCCGCCGGTCACGGGAGCACTGACAATCTTCGTCAGCTCCACGAGGTCGCTGAAGTCATTCGCTTCCTGATTCGTTTCCTTATAGAAGGTATCGCTGTACGATGCGGGGTTGGTGCCTTCGTACTGGAATTCCCCGCTGCCCAGATTGCCGGGCGGGTTGCCCACCGGACCGGGTTCATGGTCATCGACTCGGTAGAAGTTGCCGTCGGGATCGTCGGGGTAATGATTCGATGCCCAGTCGCCACCGCGTCCTTCGAGCAGGGCATACCGTCCGTACATGCGACCGCCGGTCTCTGCGAGATCCGTGCCATTCACCCGCAGCTGCACAATGACAGCGTCGTGCGACGCAAGGCCGGCCTGGGCGAAGAGCACCTTGCCGAGAACCTGACTGTAGCCGAACTGGCAGTTCAGCTGCATGGCATTGCGGCCCTTCCATGGGTCGTCGCTGCGGAAGCTGATGTGGAAATTGTTCGGCGGCCCCAGCGCGGAAGAATACCCCCGGTTCCGTACGCCGGCATTCTGCACCACCTTCACACCCGTCCCATCCTGCGAAATGAAGGCGCAGTTGAAGGTGGCCGTGCTGTCTTCCTGACCGCTCGTGGTCTGCAGCTGCGTCAGCTCAGCCTGGTCCGCCGGGGTCATCACGAAGCGCAGCAATGGCTGATTGGCCGGCACCGTGGAATCGCGGGCAGGGTCGTAGGAATCATCCACGCGCAGCAGATAATTGCAGACATGCCCGAAGGTTTCGGTGCCCGCCCCGGGGTTCGACGTGCGCGCCTTGCGGGGCACCGTGTCATTGACCGCATCCGGATTCCCCGCATCGGGGTCGACGTAATATTCAAGAATCGTCCCGTTGGACTGCGGCGGAATCGTCGCCACCCCGGGCCATTGCGAAGCGCCGGCCGGACCGTCGGCCACAAACCCCGCCTGCTGCCATCCCGCCGCTCCCGCCACCCTCCAGCGCAAGGCAGCACTGCCTTCCCGCCCCGTCGGCAGAGTCGCATGCACCCGGATCGCTTCGCTGGACTTCGGAATCACCGGCGCATGCCGGACATCGACCGCAAACAGCCCCGCCCCAGCAGGAACCGTTGTCCAGTTGGCGGCACCAGGCGTCCCGCCTGCCTGATCGGAGACTTTCCAGTTCTGTCCTTCGAGCGTAGGCGAGGCTGCCACGACCTTGGCGAGGGAATGTCCGCCCCCATCGTGCCGCGCTTCCCATTCCCATCCCTGATGCCCGAAACTGACGGCACTGCGGACTCGGAGAGCCCACGCTCCTTCATCGGCATAATTGACATCATCCACCGCCACCCCGGTGGCGTCACTCAATTCCACCCGCTCTCCCCCATTGGCGAGCTTCCCAGTCCAGCCCCCGACGACCGTCCCGGCAAATCCTGGATACGACGCCGCGAATTTCGCCACATCTGCCGCAATGACCACATAGCCACCCGCCGCCACGGTCGTCCCCGCGGGAACGGTAAAGCTCACCCCGCGCGTCAGCTTCCAACCGGACAAATCGACCGCTGCCGTACCCGGATTGTGGATCTCAATCCACTCCTTCCCGATGTCTTCCGGACTGTTCAGCACCGAAAGCGGGTGGTACATCAGCTCGGTGATCACCGGAGCAGCACTCAATGAGGGAACAGCTGCCACGGCCGCAAGTGCCATGCCGGCACGCCAGCGGGAGAATCGTTGTTTCATGATCGGGATTTCGTAGGGTCTGCGCTGCACAGGGGAAAATGCAGAGGGTGAGCATACCATCATTTCCACAAAACGGGGAAGCATCATGTCTCGCCGGATGCATAATTTTTAGCGCGCCGCATTCACGCTCCACTAATCTTGAATTCCCCGGATGCTGTGCTTTCATCGCGTCCCTCGACCGCCGCCTCCCCTTCTTCCTCATACGATGTCCTCCAGCCCTTCCAGCGATCCCTACTACGTCGTCCGCCGCTCCAGTATCCATAACCAAGGAGTTTTCGCCGCCCGCGACATTCCAGAAGGTGCCCGCATCATCGAATACCTCGGCGAGAAAATCACGAAGGCCGAAAGCAACCGCCGCGGCAATGCCCTCTTCGACAAGGCCAGCAAAACCGGCGACGCCGCGGTCTACCTCTTCATCCTGAACAAGAAGTACGACCTCGACGGCGACTTCGAATGGAACACCGCCCGCCTCATCAATCATTCCTGCGAACCCAACTGCGAAGCCGTCATCACCCGCGGCCACATCTGGATCGTCGCCCTCCGCGACATTCCCAAGGACGAGGAACTCACCTTCAATTACGGATTCGACCTCGAATCATGGCAGGATCATCCCTGCCGCTGCGGCAAGCCTTCCTGCGTCGGCTACATCCTCGCCAAAGAATACTGGCCAAAACTCCGCAAGCTCATCGCGGAACGCGACGCCGCCATGAAGGAATGGACCGCCCCCGCCACCAAAGCCAAATCACCGGGCAAAAAGAAACAGGCAGGCAAAAAGAAGTCAGCCTCCAAATCGGCGAAACGGAAATCCTGATCTGCCATGCCGCTCATTCATGACCATGCGGACGGAAGCCGCTCGACGGTTTCTCTGTTCGGCCGGGTCATCGGATGGCGGGAATACGGCGACCCGTCAGGGGTTCCCGTTCTCTTTCTGCATGGCTGGCCGGGCAGCAGTGCCCAGGGAATCTGCGTGGATGGAGCCGCCCAGACCCGGGGACTGCGGATCATCTCGATCGACCGGCCAGGCATGGGGCGCTCGTCGCGCATCCCAGGCCGCCGCTTCATGGATTTCCCTCCCCTCGCCGCCGCCGTCATGGCGACGTCCCCCGCGCTCTGGACCGCGAAGGTGGAGGGGGAGAGCTCCAGGGAGAAGGAGAGGTTGGAGCCTGCGGAAAAAGGAAGGGGAGAGGAGGGGGAGTGAATGCATGCAG
>CAZSDE010000182.1:0-1399 GCA_964605435.1 uncultured Akkermansia sp. | reverse complement strand
CGTCGCTCGAAAGCCGCGTCCTTTCGGTGCTCGACTGCTGCGGGGCCCCGCCGCTCGACGACCGCAGCGACCGCCGCCGTTTCTCGCCGATCTACCGCTTCATGCTCTGGCTGCACGACCACACGCCGTGGCTGCTCCACGCCCTCCTTGTGCCGCTCTGCTTTTTCGCCCGATTCCAGCTGCCATGGCCGCTCCTGCGGCTCATGCTGTTTGCGGTCCCAG
This sequence comes from uncultured Akkermansia sp., assembly GCA_964605435.1. Classification (GTDB taxonomy): domain Bacteria; phylum Verrucomicrobiota; class Verrucomicrobiia; order Verrucomicrobiales; family V1-33; genus V1-33. The sequence continues at coordinate 1,177 of CAZSDE010000182.1, read as the reverse complement.
CCCGCGACCGCGCCGCACTTTCGCAGCGCTCGCGCTTCGAGGAATACTTTCCTTCGTTCCACGGCGCCATGGTCGCAGGGGCCTCGGCCATCTACGAGGACGGTCAGCGCTACGCGGAACCATGGGACTTCAATCCAGCCACCATCACTGCCCCCGTCCGCATCTGGCACGGCCGCTGCGACAACAATTTCCACTGGACCCTCGCGGAAAAACTCGCCGCCCGCATTCCCCATGCCGAATTCCGGCTCGCCGACGAAGGCCATTACTCGCTCCCCATCTTCAAGGCCGAGGCCATGCTCGATGACATGATGGCCGCCGCCCGCAGCAGCGTTTCCGCGCGATCCTAACCACTCCGGTAAAGCCGCCGCCGGGCTATGTACTGCTGCACCGCAGCGGGCAGCAGGCCACCCGCATCCCCGCCCGCCGCCAGCGCCGCGCGTACCTGACTGGACGAAACCGACCACGCCCCGGCCACCACAGTCATCCGCCAGCCGAGGCGCCGCTGCGGCTCGGACCCATCCCGGGCAAAGACAATGAAGTGCAGGGTCTCGCGCAGAACTTCAGGCCGCGCCCAGCGTTCCAGATTGGCCCACTGATCTTCTCCCATGATCCAATGCAGCTCCGCCGACGGCCAGAGCGACCGGAAATGCCGGACGGTTTCCCACGAATAACTGGGCCCAGGCCGGCCAAGTTCCCAATCGCTTGCTTCCGCCCACTCCCTGCCCGCCGTGGCCAGCCGCAGCATCTCCAGCCTTTCGTCACCACTGGCTCCCGGGGCCCAACCCTTCAGCGGGGAATGCCGGCACGGCACAAAAACCACCCGGTCCAGTCCGCACGATGCCACAGCCGCCTCCGCCATCGCCACATGCCCCACATGCGGAGGATCAAATGACCCTCCAAACAATGCCGGACGCTGCGGGATCGACCCGTTCATGCCGGACTCTGCCCCGGCCCCGCTGCGCAGGCAAGCGCCCGGATTTCACCGCTTGAGCCCGGCCAATTACCAGGCACGCTTCCCGCCCCCAAGATTTCCGCCAAGTTTTCCGCCATGTACCGATCGCACCACTGCAACGAACTCCGCACTTCCCACATCGGCCAGACCGTCACGCTCGCCGGATGGGTCCACACCGTACGCGATCAGGGCGGCGTCATCTTCCTCGACCTCCGCGACCGCGAA
>CAZSDE010000181.1:0-7205 GCA_964605435.1 uncultured Akkermansia sp. | reverse complement strand
CGACCGCTGCAGCAGCGGATCCCCACTCGTCGCCACCATCACCGGATCGACCACCAGAGCCGGACGCCGCCCCCCCTCCTGCGAGGTCAACGCCACCGCCACCGCCTCGATGAGCGGACGGCTGAAAAGCATGCCCGTCTTCACCGCCGCCACCGGAAAGCCTTCCAGCAGCAACCTCAACTGCTCTTCCAGCACCGGCCGCCCCACCGGCTGAATCCGCGTCACCTTCCTCGGGATCTCCGCGACCACACAGGTCACCGCCGTCAGCCCATACACCCCAAAAGCTGAAAAGGTCTTCAGATCGGCCTGCAGTCCGGCCCCGGACGAACAATCACTCCCAGCCACAGTCATGGCCACCGGCACACTAACAGCAGTCGCTCTCATAGCCGTCTCCCCTCCTGCCGGATGCCTTTGACCTCAAGCGCTCCCTTGCCTACAATCCGCCCCACGTGAACCAACACTTCAAGGAACTGCAGGGACTCGAAGCCTGCGTCGACGATGTCGTCTACATGCCGGGTGCCACCGCCCCGCCAGACCGACCCTTCCCCTTCGTCTACTACATCACCATCCGGAACCGTTCCCAGAAAACCGTCACCGTGATCGGCCGCAAATGGGTCGTCACCCAGAAGAATGGCGAAGTCATCGTCGTCGAAGGAGATGGAGTCGTCGGCCAGTTCCCCAGACTCGAACCCGGCGGCGAATTCCCCTACAATTCTTCCCACACCGTCAGCCACGACAGCCGCGCCGAAGGTGCCTACTTCGCCCGCGATGACGACGGTACCTGCTACGTCATTCCCATCCCACCCTTCGACCTCGACCTCCCGGCCTGGGTCTGAGACCCCGGCACGCCACAGCCGGAACACCCGCAGGAACCGCCCCGCTTCGCCGGTCCCCGCAAGAGACGGTACAGAAAAATCACAAGGGTCAGCAGGACAATCCCCGCCGCCGCCGCACTCTGCCATTCGCCCGGGTTCATGGGAACAGCAGGCGCATGCCCTGATACACCACCGTTGCCAGCAGCCATGCCGTCCCGGTCATGTAGCACAGCTGAAATATGGGCCACTTCCACGACTGCGTCTCTCTCCGCACCACCGCAATCGTGCTCAGACACTGCATCGCAAAGACAAAGAATACCATCAGTGCCACACACAGCGCCGGCGTATAGACCGGCGTCCCATCCGCCCGCCGTTCCCCCGCGAGCCGATCCCGCAGCCGCAGCGCCCCACCCTCCTCGTCATCACCGGCCTCCACGTTGTAGATCACACTCATCGTACTCACAAATACCTCCCGCGCCGCAAACGACGAGATCAGCCCAATCCCGATCTTCCAGTCGGCCCCCATCGGTCGGATCACCGGCTCGATGAAATGCCCCAGCCGCCCCGCCGCACTGTAGGCCAGCGCCGCCGAACGATCCCCGGAAACATTTCCATCCGCATCCCGCAGCTTCGGATACGTCGACGCCCCCCACAGCAGAATCGATAGCCCCAGGATCACCGTGCCCGCCCGCCGGATGAACATCCACGCCCGGCTCCACATCTGCCGCACAATGTTCCCAAACGACGGCAGCTTGTACGCCGGAAGTTCCAGAATCATCGCCGACGGCGCTCCCGGCAGCAGCTTCCGGTTGAACAGCCACGCAAAGAAAAAGACTCCCGCCACCCCCAGCGCATACAGCCCCGTCAGAACCGCCGCCTTCATCGGCGCAGGCACCTCCCGCCCCGGCACCAGCGCCGCAATCAGCAGAAGATACACCGGCAACCTCGCAGAACATGCCGCCAGGGGCGCCACCAGGATCGTGATGAGCCGGTCCCTCGCACTCTCAATCGTCCGCGCCGCCATCACCCCAGGCACCGCACACGCATGCGATCCCAGAATCGGCAGGAAACTCTTCCCGGTCAGCCCCACCCGGCTCATGATGCGATCCATCAGAAACGCCACCCGCGCCATGTAACCAGTGTCTTCCATGAACCCAATGAAGAAGAACAGGATCAGTATCTGCGGCAGAAATACAAGGACCCCGCTCACCCCGGCCAGCACCCCGTCGGTCAGCAGACTCCGCAGATCCCCCTCAGCAAGCCAGCCTGCCCGTCCCTCCGTTCCCACCACCCGATCCGTCAGCGCCGCAAACCCTTCCTCAATCCATCCCACCGGCACCTCCACGACGGAGAAAATCAGATAGAAAAGAAAGCCCAGCGTTCCCGCAAGAAACAACCATCCCCACCAGCGATGCAGCAGGACCGTATCCAGACGGTCGGTCAGCGTCGCCGATGCATTCTCGGGCCGCCTCACAATCCCCTCCAGCGCTCCATGGATGGCATCATACCGAGACGCCACCAGCCGGTCCTCCCACCCAGGCACTTCCCGCTCCAGCTGATCCCGCGCCTGCCGGATGATCGCCACCGCCCCGTCGCTCAATCCATAATGCGTCGGATCATGCCCGGAAATCAGATACAGCGGCTCCAGCGGAGTCGCCGTCGCCGCCACCACTCCCGTCGCCGCCAGATTCTCCCGCGCCCGCACCAGGGCCCCGCGCACCGGCACTGGCATCGCATCCAGCAAGGGCCGCGGCGCCGGCAGATCCTGCCGGCTCATCGCCACTTTCAATTCCACCAGCCCCTTCCGCTGGCTCGCCACCATCGGAATCACCGGAACCCCAAACCGCTCGGCCAGCCGCTCCACATCAAACCGCAGCCCGTTCCGCTCGGCCACATCCACCATGTTCAATACCAGAATCACCGGCACCCCCAGCTCCAGCACCTGCGTGAACAGATAGAGATTCCGCTCGGGATTCGACGCGTCCACCACACACACAATCCGATCCGGCCGCGGCGTGTCCACCCGCCGACCCAGCAGCACATCCCGCAGAATCGCCTCGTCAGGCGAACGCGCGTTCAGACTGTAGGCCCCCGGCAGATCAATCACCCGCAGCCTCACCCCATGCTGCGAAAAAAATTCCCCTTCCTTCCGCTCAATCGTCACCCCGGGATAGTTCCCCACCTTCTGCCGCAGCCCCGTGAGCGCATTGAACAAGGTCGTCTTCCCGCAGTTGGGATTCCCCACCAGCGCATACACCATCCCCTCCCCATACCCACCGCTCTTCATGGCTGCCGCTCCACTTCAATCAGAAAGGCCTCGGCATCCCGCAGCGACAGCAGCGCCCCGCGCACACTGATCTCCACCGGATCCCCCAGCGGAGCCCGCCGCACAAATTCCACCCTCGTCCCCGGCAGCAAGCCCATCTCCCGCAGCCGGATCAGACTCGGCGATCCCTCAGGCACACGCACAATCACCCCAGCCTCCCCAGCCACCAGCCGCGACAATGGACAACGCTCAGCCTTCATCGCTTCTCAGTTCCCGCCAGCAACCGCCGCCACCAGCACTGCCTCCGCCATCCGCCCACTCAGGCAAACCCTCGACCCCCGTACCTGCGCCAGCACCGCAGGCCCCCCGCATACCAATTCCACCTCGGCTTCCTCACAGAATCCCATCTCCCGCAGCCGATGACAATCGCCCGCCTCCCCACGCAGATGCCGCACCACCACCCGCTGCCCACGCCGCACCGCCGACAACGGACGGCACACACAGCCGTCTTCCTCACAGGCCGGCTTTTCGTTCGTGAAAGGGAATTCTGACATCGGTTCTGAGAACGGGTCTCAGTTTCATCTACGCCCGCCATCCCTCCTCCGCAACGCAGAAAAATCATCGGCCCGGGCGCTTTCCCTGGGGGATTTCACCATTGCGATCTGTCAGGGTGTCCCCCTATCATCGCGCCTTGTTTCACCTTCCCACCCTGCCCACCAACCCATGCAAGCACGACTCTTTCTCCCTGCTCTTCTGACTCTGCTGTCGCCCGCCCTTTCCCCTGCCCAGGACGCCCCCGCCGCCCCCGCCGCGGCGGCCGTGTCCCCGGAGGAAGCCGCAGTCCGCGAAACCATTGCGGCCTACACGGCAGCCTACAACAAGGGCGACAGCACCGCCCTCGCGGCCCTCTTCTCGGAAGATGCGGAATGGATCGACACAGACGGTGCCGCCACCACCGGCCGGCCCGCCATCGAAGCCCTCCTCAAGAATGTCTTCGACTCGTCCAAGGGCCGCACCATCGACATCGCCCTCGAGTCGGCCCGCCGCATCGCCCCGGATGTCGTCTCCCTCCGTGCCGCCGCCACCATCACCGACGCCGACGGAACCACCGCCAGCGGAAACTACACCGCCGTGCAGGTCAAAAAGGACGCCAAATGGCAGATCTTCCAGTTCACGGAAGTCGACAGCGACGACGCCCCCGCTACCCCCTCCCTCCTCAGTACCCTCGACAACCTCATCGGTTCATGGAAGACCGAAGGCGACGGCCCAGCCAACCAGAGCAGCCTCGAGTGGTCCGCCTCGGGCAAGTTCATCACGCGTACTTTCAGCATCGCCGGAACCGCCGACTCGGAGGCCAGCGAAGGCACCGAAATCATCGGCTGGGACGCCGAACAAGCCCACATCCGCTCGTGGGTCTTCGAATCGGATGGCAGCTTCTCGGAACGCACATGGACCCCGGACGGAAACCGCTGGCTCATCCTCAGCCGCACCGTCCTCCCGGACGGCACCGTCGGTGGCGAGGAAATCACCCTCACCATCGCAGACAAGGATAAACTCACATGGGCCGCCGCCAACCGCTCCATCGGCGATCAGACCCTCCCGAACCTCGACCCCATCACCATCAAACGGGTCACCAAGTAATCCCGACCCAGGCTCACCCCATGCGCCCTCTCTCCTCTCTCCTCACCGGCCTCGCCGCCGCCCTGCTTGCCGCAGGCACGGCCGACGCCCGTGGCGTCTCCCGCCCCGCCCCAGGAGGCCATAGCCTCTCCCGCCCCGCCCCCGCGTCACGACCCTCCGTCAGCCGACCAGCCCCGAGACCAGAATCCCGGCCGGCTCCAAGGCCTGCACCCAGCCATTCCTCCCACAGCAAACCTTCCATCAGCCGCCCGGCCCCCCGCCCGGAGACCCGACCCGCCCCCAGACCAACCACCAGACCGGCCCCAGCCGAACGGCCGTCCTTCGACCGACCCCACGAGGGCGGCGGATCAAGCTTCCACCGTCCCACCACCAAACCTGCCCCACGCCCGGAAATCAGCCGACCCACCACGAAGCCAGCCCCGCGGCCGGAAATCAACCGCCCCACCGGACCCATCACCCTCCCAGGCACAGGCGGCAGACCCTCCACTCTCCCAGGCAACCTCACCAAACCCGCCCCCAGACCGGAACTGCCTGGAAACCTCAACCGACCCGGCAATCTCACGAAGCCTGCCCCCAGACCGGAATTGCCCAACTTCGCCAACCGTCCCACCACCCTCCCAGGCAATATCAACCGGCCCAGCGTGGCCGACCGCCCCGGAAACTTCTACCGGCCCGGCGACCTCACCAAGCCCGCCCCACGGCCGGATCGGCCCGACTTCGCCAACCGTCCCACCACCCTCCCGGGCACCATCAACCGCCCGAACGCCGGCAACCGGCCCGGCAACCGCCCGAACATCAATCCGCCACAATGGAACAACCGCCCCGGCTGGAACAGCAACCGCCCGGACTGGGGCGATCACTGGAACAACGTCAATAACAACATCGGCAACAACTGGAATAACTGGCAGGGCAACAACAACACCGTCATCAACAACTTCAACATCACCCAGAACCAGAGCTGGAACAGCATCAATACCCACTACGGCGACCGCAACTGGTACGGCCGCTACGGCAGCGTCGACTACAACCGCTGGTGCGGCGACATCTACAGCTACCGCGGCGGCCGCTGCCGCCAGGTCTGGACGGGCTGCTACGGCTACCACGATTACTACTTCAATGCCGGCTGGTGGGGTTCCTGCTGGTGGGGCGGCGTCGCCGCTGCCCGCACCGCCGCCGCCGTCACCGCGGCCGTCCTCTCCCCATGGTGGTGGTGGCGCCCCGTCACCTACCCGGTCTACACCACCTTCTACGGTCCCACATGGCCCCAGCAGCCCATCGTCTACGACCCCGGCACCAACATCATCATCGAAGGCGATGTCATCATCATGAATGGCCGGGAAGCAGGCAGCGCCACGGACCACCGCCGCCAGACCATCGCCCTCGCCACCCCTCCCGTCACAACCTACCCAGTCCCGGAACCCGCCCAGGAAGGCCAGCCGGAAACATGGCTCCCCCTCGGCGTCTGGGCCCTCACCCAGCAGGAAGAAGGCGACGCCGTCATGTTCTTCCAGCTCTCCTCGGATAAAGCAGGCATCATCGCCGGCGCCTACAAGAACGTCATGACCGGCGAAGACCAACCCATCGTCGGCCGCATCGACCCCCAGACCCAGCGCGCCGCATGGCACATCGGCGAAAACACCGGCACGGTCTACGAAACCGGCGTCTCCAGTCTCACCTACGACGCCGCCAGCGTCTTCGTCCACTTCGGCGAAAGACAAACCCAGACATGGCTGCTCGTCCGGCTCCCCTCGCCGGAAATGCCTCCCGGCACCGTCAAATTGCCGGAAATCACTTCCCGCGCCCCGGAACCACGCGCCCCAGCCCAGGGCAGCAAGTAAACCTCCCGCTTCCTCGCGTACCAACATCCACCGCAGGGATTCTCCGGCCTCCGGAGAATCCCTGCTCTGCGTTCATGACACGGCAGCCCCCAGCCGTTTGCAGTCAGTAACTTCCTGCACCACGCTCCCGCTCTCCCATGTCGACGCCACCTCCATCGCGCAGCTTCACCCTCGCCGGACGCATCCTTCTGCCCCTTCTGCTCCTCGGCATCGGTGCCGCCGCCATGAAGGCTGCCGTCCAGTTCGGCCGCAAAGCCGCCAAGGCCCCCATCCAGACTCCCATGCCGGATGTGGAACTGATCACCGCCACCACTTCCGACTACCCCGTCACCCTCCAGTCCCAGGGGGTCATCGAAGCCATCACCCAGACCCGCGCCGCCGCGGAAGTAGCCGGCCGCGTCGCCAGCGTCAGCCCAGCATGGCGGGAAGGAGCCCACTTCCGCAAAGGCGACGAACTCCTCCGCCTCGATGACGCCGATTATGCCGCCGCCGTGGCCAATGCCGAAGCCGCCGCCGCAGAAGCCGCCATGCAGGTCCGCATGGAAGAAGCCCGCGCCGAACAAGCCCTGCGCGACTGGAAGAAACTCGCCACCGGCAATCCGGAAAGCGACCTCGTCACGCGCGCCCCGCAGCTCAAGGCGGCCC
>CAZSDE010000180.1:3101-7218 GCA_964605435.1 uncultured Akkermansia sp. | reverse complement strand
GTCTCCTGCCGGGCTCTGCTGAGGAAGGAGCGCGGCAGCGGAACTGAGCCGGTGTCCCGGCACGAGCAGGCTGATGGCTTCGCGTCTGGCGGCCAGCACGGCATCGGCAATCGCGGCGAGGCCCGGTTCCGCCTGCTTGCCGGCTTCCTCCATGATACCGGATGACGCTGGATCGAGCGGCTCTATGAGGCAAGCCTGCCATGCCTGACTGAACGCAGCGGAAAACTCCCCGGCGGCCAGCAGGGTGCGGGCTTCCTCCATGAGTTCTCCGTAGGTCGGTTCGTCCGGGTCGGCATATCCATTCATGCTCCTGATGTTGCAGCGCCCGGCACTCGCCTGACAATCTTTTTCTGTTGTCAGGCGTGTTTTGCGGGGAACCCGCACGGACTCACTCTCCTCCTGCCAGAAGCATCTGATCGTGACGGGCCTGCGTGAGGATGCCCTCGGCGACGAGTGCCGCCATGCCCTGCACAATCCTCGGGTCTGTCGCCCACACCTCTCCCGGCCATGCCAGCAGGATCATGGTGAGGTGGGCGATCACCGGGTTCTGCGAGTTGCGCAGGGCGAGGGCTTCCTCCGGCATGAAGTCCGCAAGGAACGCGGCGGAGCCGGGCCAGCGCCGGAATGGAGCAGGCAGGGGTTCGGTCACCCACGCGCCGTCTGCCCAGACTGGCGGCGACTGGGTGAGCTGGTCGTACTGTGGCGGATCCGGGAGCCTGGTCAGAAGCGCGGCCTTCGGATTGCCGCTCTCCACCCAGTGGCTGTGGATGTCCGGATCGATGTCGTGGAGAGCGCCGGTGACGGTGTGGACGAAGAGGGCCATCAGAGGATGATTCTGGGGTGTGGAGCCACCGTGACGCCCGAGGAGGCGATGGAGGCATTCTGCTGGAGCGGACGGAAGTCCCGGACGAGCGGAGCGTGGAAGCGCATGGCGGCAGGCCGGATGTGCGATGGGGAGAACCCCTTCGAGAGCGCGGCGATCTCGGCAGGCGTGAGCAGGGCATTCCAGAACGCGACTTCGGCAATCTGCCCGTCGATGGCCCTGGAGCCGGCAGAACGGTTTCCGATCCAGAGGTCGATGCCCGAGTCGTCGAGCTTGGTTCCGGTGGCGGAGGCTGTCGAGATGAGTCCGGATGAAGCGCCCGCGATCCACAGACCGAAGGCTGAGTGCGCCGGACCGCTGCCGTCCCATGTGGCTGCCACGTGCGTCCATGCAACGGACGCGCCGCTCGGGAGCTGGGTGGTGGAGTAGAAGTTGGCCGTGCCGCCGCTGAACCCGCTGCCGATCTGGAGCACGCCTCCCGAGTTCGATGTCGTGTAGAAGAGCCAGCCGTTTTCCTTCGAGGCGATCCGGCCCAGTCCGGACGATCCGAACGAGAACACGCGCACCCATGCGGACACGGTGAGCTGCGTCAGGTTGCTGATGGCAGGCCAGCGACCGTAGTTGATCCCGGCGGCGGTGGCGTTGGCGATTGCGACGGCCATGGCTTCAGGGGGTGGCTGGAATGGATTCGGCCCAGCCCCGGATGAAGTGGGCGCTGGAGGTGGAGTCGTCCGCGGCAATGTTCCGGCGGAGGCGGATGCGCAGTCCGTTTCCCGCGGCGAGGCCGGCCGGGAGCCCAAGTGCCCCGATCTGGACGGACGTGGTGCGCAGCTGGCCCGCAGCGGCTGGCACGGCCACCTCGGTGATGACGGCAGGCGTGCCGAACTGGCTGGAGGCGGCGTCCGTGTCGATGCCGTCGTCGGAGAGTCGCTGCAGTTCGACCGTCCAGCCCACCGTGCCCGAGACGGAGGAAAGGGACGCCCACTGGATGAAGAAGGCGATCCCGCCGGAAATGTCCGTGCCCTGAGGGATCGTCTCTGTGAAGATGGCCGATGCCTGCACGTCCCATGGGAAGGCGAGCACAGGGAGGCCGTCCCGGGTGTCGATGACGGCGAAGGAAGTGGCCGGAGGTTCGTTCTCCCGCGGCCCGAAGCGCATGAATGTCCTCGTGCCTCCGGTGCCGGCGCCCGTGCCCGAGGTGCCGTCCGCGCCCCGTGGGATCACGAAATCGAGGATGGCGTTGGACGGGGTACCGCTGTTGGAGACGGAAGCGGCGGTGCCTGCTGCCCCGGTGGTGACCGTTCCGATGCTGATGGTGGCGGCGGATCCTGCCGGGCCCTGAGCGCCAGCCGGACCAGTCGCGCCGGTGAGTCCGGTGTCGCCTTTGATCCCCTGCGGTCCCTGAGGACCTGTTGGACCTGCCGGTCCCGTGAGTCCCGTGTCTCCCTTCACGCCCTGAAGACCCTGTGGACCAGTTGGGCCGGCAGGTCCGGTCGCCCCGGTCAGACCAGTATCGCCTTTGAGTCCCTGCGGTCCCTGAGCACCAGTCGCTCCGGTTGGGCCAGCCGGTCCCTGAAGGCCCTGGGCACCCTGCGGTCCTGCTGGACCCGTGGCCCCGGTGAGTCCCGTGTCGCCCTTCGGCCCCTGCGGTCCGGCTGGTCCCTGAGGCCCGGTGGCTCCGGCTGGGCCAGTCGCTCCGGTGAGTCCCGTGTCGCCTTTGATGCCCTGCGGTCCCTGTGGCCCGGCTGGACCGGTAGTTCCCTGAGGACCAGTCGCACCCGGTGGTCCTTCCGGTCCGGGCGGCCCCATTGGCCCGACGATGCCGGGTGGACCCGTGGCTCCTGCTTCGCCCGGCGGACCCGGAGGACCGGGGGCGGCAAACTCCGCCACGATCACTTCCGGGCCCGGCTCGGCGATGAGGATGACAATGGGATCAGACGGCATCGGGACGGGTCACGGTGGAACGGACCTGCACGGGTCCTTCGATGAACTTGGTGACGGTGCCGTCTGGGGCCGTGACGAGCAGATCCCAGTGGAGGCTGAACCGGCGCAGGGTGCGGGCGCGGTCGTCGATCACGAGGTCGAAGAGTCCTCCGGGAGCGTCAGTGACCGTGACGGCAATCTCCTTGAGCAGCGGTCCGTTCCATGTCTCGCGGATCTGCGCGTGGATGGCGCAGCCCGTCAGATCGTAGGGCTGGCTGGAGGCGGTGGTGCCGGCACGGAGCGACACCGAGCGCCTCCAGACGGTGCCCTGATCGAAGGCGATGGGGAGGACAGCCGGAGACATTGCTCAGGGGATGGCAGTGTGACGGTGGCGGAGGATCTCGGTGAACCGGGCAGCCGCGTCCTTGAGGATCGAGGCGGCGGCGAAGATGAGGACGCCGGTCTGCTGGGAAACGAACGGGATGGCGTCCAGAGCAGTGACGAGACCGGCGAGCTTGCCGAGGAGAGAGATGATGCGGATGGTGTTCATGGCACCGCTGGGGCAGTGTCAACTCCGGCGCAGCTTGCGCACGAGGCTCACGGTGGAGAGAATCCCGACGAGGAGGCCGACGACGAGCGAGGCGACCCGCAGGCCCCACTCGATCTGTTCCTGCATCGAGGTGATGACGCCGAGGACGGGAGTGGTCGTGCCCACGCAGGCGTCCCGGATGATTTCCATGGTCTGTGTCTGCCGCATTGTGACCGCGGGACCGTGTCAACGCGCAGCCTCTGCCGAGGCCGGTCAACGCACCGATACCGATGCCTTCCACCAGACGCCGTTGTTGGCGCGGTCGTCGCCCGTGCCTCCCCGGATCTCGATGACGTGGCCGCAGGGACGGTCGTCCAGGGCGAGGGTGACAGTGAACGGGCCGGCTGCCTCGGTTTCGTCCGGGTCATTGCTGCTGTCGGTGCTCGCATGGAAGAACACCTGAGAGCCGTTGTGGAAGACCTCGATGGAGTCGTAGCCGGTGTCGAGCGTCTCGATCCTGCCCGTCAGAACGATGTCCACGGCCACCGCGCAGCAGACGCCGAAGACGACGGAGCCTTCCGTCGTCCCTCCTCCCTGCGTGGCGTGGTAGATTTCCCACTCGGATGCCCCGGTGACGGACGCCCCGCCCTCAAGCACGGCTTCGGTGCGCCGGGTGGCCGGGTCGCAGCACCGGTAGGCTCCCCCCACGTAGATCGGCACAATCAGGTGGGCCATGGTCAGTCGATGACGAGGAACTTCACGGCGACGGGTGTACCGGAATCGCACACCATGAACTCGCGCACGGAGAGGGTGGCATGTCCGGCAGTGGTGATGAGTCCGTC